>CAVBMN010000010.1:0-45454 GCA_963596515.1 bacterium | reverse complement strand
AAGCTTTTTTATGAATATGGCCTTGTCAGCCGGAAGCATCCCGGCCTCGACACGCTCTATGCCGACCTTACCGGCAACCTTGCGGGCGGAAGTCTCATTGTCACCAGTCAGCATCACGGTTTCGATGCCAAGACGGTCGAGTCTGGCCACAGCATCGGCGGAAGACTCCTTGATCTCATCAGTGATGGCGAACTCGGCCAGAGTACGGCCACCGGCGCTGAAAGAAATCACAGTGCAGCCATCAGCGGCCCACGCCGAAGCCTCCGGAGACATATTCATCGGCTTCCCGGCAAAATATTCATCATTTCCTGCCTTTGCTTTGATTCCCGCACCGGGAACAGCCTCAAAACTGTCCAAAGCGACGGAACGAGCGGACATATTCATTGAATGGATGTGTGCCACAATGGCGGCGGCCAAAGGATGCTCCGACCTCAGTTCCATAGCTAGTAATATTCCTTCGTCACGGCGCTCCGGCCACCTTTCCGCCACGACGCGAGGATGTCCCTCCGTGATGGTACCAGTCTTGTCAAGCACAACTGTGTCAATCTTTTCCGCCACTTGAAGCGAGTCCGCGTCCTTGATGAGGATTCCGTGTCTGGCGCCGGTTCCGATGCCGACCGTCAGAGCCGTCGGAGTAGCCAGCCCAAGCGAGCACGGGCAGGCTATCACAAGCACCGTGACCATAGACATCAGCCCTCTGGTCAGCCCGTCGGAAGGGTCGAGCAGAATCCAGCAAAGTAAAGTGATGACGGAGACCGCAATGATCACTGGCACAAAGACAGCGGCGACTTTGTCAACCGTGTTCTGTATCTTGGCCTTGCTGCCTTGAGCGTCACGAACCATCTTGATGATTGAGGAAAGCATAGTGTCCTTTCCAACCTTTTCGGCCCGTACCTCAAAAGATCCTTTCTGGTTGATGGTCCCGGCGAACACGTTGTCTCCCTTGGACTTACGGTTAGGCAAAGGTTCTCCTGTCAGCATTGACTCATCCACATAGGACTCACCACCAAGCACAATCCCGTCAGCCGGAATTCTGTCCCCGGGCTTGACCGTGAAGACATCTCCGGGACTAAGAGATACTGATTTAGGCTGGAGGCCTATCAGATCACGGATTGAAGCCGTGGTTCCACGCTTGGCCTTTTCTTCCAACACCCTGCCGATCAAGATGAAGGCCACAATCATCGCGGAAGACTCAAAGTATAGATGAGGCTCCAGTCCTCTGAATGTCCAGACCTGCGGAAAAAACAGGTTGAAAACACTGAAAAAGTACGAGATCAGAGTCGAGAGTGACACCAGCGTGTCCATTCCGGCGTTGAGGTGACGCGCCTGCTTCCAGGCGGTCACAAGAAAACGTCTCCCGCACCAGAAAAGCGCAGGAGTCGCGAGAGCCCACAACACGTAGCCCTTGAACGGGAAATCCTCGAATCCCATCCCGATGAGCATAAGGAGAAGTGACAGGAATATGGCTGCGAAGGCATCTCTCTTGAGTGCCCGGTAGGCATCTTCCCGCCGCCGGTCGGCCTCTTCATCGGCATCCTCCTCCGACTCATCCTCGTTCACGACGATGAGGTCGTAACCCGCTTCCTGTACGGCTTTCCGGATATCCGCCGGAGTGATGACCTTTGGATCATAGTCCACCTGAGCCGAATTGGAAGCCAGACTGACATTGCAGTCTGACACCCCGTTCTGGCTCTTTATCGTTCCCTGGACACGCACCACACAAGCCGCGCACCCCATTCCCTGAACCGGGAAATTCTTTCTTATTGTCTTTGGCATTTTCTGATATTGTCTAAAATTCCTCAGCCATATTCACTTGGTCAAGTATATTCAAATATAGTGAAAAGAAAAAATATTTCTGTTTTTTATGACGATTTTTATGTTTCTTATCATTTTTTACGTTTACTATGCCGAAATTGCGAACGAACCCAGGGAAACGATCCCTCGGGAAAAAGTCAAACTATAAAATCATCTCAAACTATGAAGAATTCTGAAAACATCCGCACGACAGAGGCAGAGGAGCAATTTCGCAAACGCTACCAGAAATGCAGACAACTTATGGAAAAAGACGAGAGGTTCAGTGCTATGACAGACATAGAGAAAGATACCTTTGCCCAAAGACTTGCGACACCCGAGTATCTGGATCTTACATCTGATTTCGCTTTCAAGCTTATCTTTCAAGGGCATCCAGACCTTCTGATAATGTTGCTCAACGATATCCTTCAGGAAAACATCGAGACCATCGAATTTCAGAACACAGAATTGGGAGATGTCGCACCATTGGACAAAAAGGTTCTCTTTGATATCTTATGCAAGACTCCGGACAAAAGAACATTTCTGGTGGAGATGCAGAAAGCCTCTCGGTCAGACCAAAGGGACAGGTTGGTTTACTATGGCTCAAGGCTTGTAGGTATGCAAATCAAACCCAGGGACAAAAAATATGTCCTGTCACCTGTCAAGGTCATCTGCATTATGAACTACGAGGACAAACACGTCGAATCTCCTGCGAACAAGATTCTCTACCAGTACAAGACCATCGAGATTGAGACCGGGGAACACTTCGGTGACCAGATCTCATTCTATCTCTTGGAATTACCAAGAATTATGCGATACTCCGATGAATTTGAGAGCCCTGTTGCATTATGGTGCCGGATTTTCAGGAATTTCGCTATCTTTGCAAGGTCGAGGGAGCGAAATGACGCAAGGTTCAAGGTGTTGGAGAGTGCGATGCGAATCAGCGGTCTTGACGACAGGCAAATCGATAATTATTTCAGCGATATGTTGACAAAGGAAGAGATGCTCCCCTACATCGAAGGGGCGGAACAGCAAGGATATAACAAAGGGTTTGATGAAGGCAAGGCGGAAGTGGCAAGGGCTTTGGTTGAGGGAGGATTGTCCTTTGAACAAGTTGCGAAATACACAGGAATGAGTATTGGGCAGATCAAAAACTTGAAAGAGCAATCTTAACAAGATGAGATGGTTACCACGAAAAACGGTAGACTGATGAGTCATTGCCGCCTATAAGCAAAGCAAGAGGCAGTACCTTCTTGGAAAGTACGGCCTCCTAACATTTGTATGATAGTTCAAGAATATATTAGTAGGTCACAACGCCTGGGAGTTCCTTGGCCTGATCGATCATAGCCTGAACCTGAGCCTCGGTAGGAACGACCTTGGTAAGATGCTTCTGCTCATTCACTTCCTGCATCTTGGCCACCAGATTGGCGGCTACCCTGTGGCCGAATTCCTTAACTGTGTCAACGCCAGAGGCCTCAAGAAGTTCGGCGAACTGAGGGCCTACACCCTTGATTCTGAACAGATCAGCGTGATTTACCCAAGTGAGGATGAACTTGCCTGAAATACCGGTCTTCTCCTCAAGTTCCTTGCGTCCCTTGGCGGTCTTTCCAGCCTCAAGAAGCTGGTCAACGGTCTCAATGCCGGCGGCGATGAGTTTCTCGGCGTATGCAGGGCCGATACCCTGAATGTCAATGATTTTGTAAGCCATTTCTATAAGTTTTTAATGTTATTGTCTTGTACTACGATTGTCAAATATAAGAAAAAAAACACTTTGATGCAATTCTTCAGCCTATTACGATTTCCTCCGACACCTCAGGCGACATATACATTCATTTGGAATATTCCATCAGGCGAGGGAATAACTCATTTTCTCGGATGATGCGAGAGGATGGACCGCTGCCAAGTGGAGCTGTCGATATGGGTGTAGATCTCGGTGGTGGTGACACTTTCGTGGCCGAGCATATCCTGGACGACACGAAGGTCGGCACCGTTCTCGATAAGGTGGGTGGCGAAGGTGTGGCGGAACGTGTGCGGCGAGATCTCCTTGTGGATTCCGGCGAGCATCGCCTGACGCTTCACAATGTTGAACATCGAGACGCGGCTGAGTGACTTGCCGAAGCGGTTCAGGAACAGGATGTCATCGAACTCCGGGCCATACGGCTCAGGCCTGACGGACAAGTAATTCCGGATCGCGGTAGCCGCCATCTCCCCCATCGGAACGATTCTTTCCTTGTTGCCTTTGCCGACCACACGGACAAAGCCCTCCTCCAGATAGACATAAGAGATCCTGAGTCCCACCGCCTCAGAGACACGGAGGCCGCATCCGTAAAGGACCTCCAGAATCGCCCGGTCACGTATGCCGGTCCAGGAGGACAGATCCACGGAATCCATAATGGCCTCAACCTCCTCCACGGAAAGCACGGACGGAAGATAGCGGCCTTTCTTCGGCGACTCTATGGGATCGCAAGGATTCTCCTTACGGTCACCTTCAAGGACCTGCCAGTCAAAGAAAGAGCACAGGGAACTCAAGAGTCTGGCCTGCGAACGCTTGGAAAGGCCATCCACAGACGAGAGATAGTCACTTATGTCCTTCGTGGCCACTTCGGAAGGAGGCACATTCACGGCAGAGAAAAACTTCCGCACATCAGAAGAGTACGATGCCACCGTATTGGGTGACATCGCACGCTCGATCTTCAGGTACGAGGAATAGTCCTGTAATATTCTTTCTGTCAATTCCACTTCGGATCCACGAATATTTTGCCTCGCCTATATAGTCACTTCGACAAGCTCAGTGACCGCAGACTCAGCGCCCCGTGAAGAGTCCGGTCACAGAGCCTGTCGAAGTGACTGAATTTAAAGTGTACGATACTTCTTGCCGTAGTCAAGCTGCTGCTGAAGGTAGTTGTCCACGTACTCGATCTTGTAGTCCACAATCTTGCCGTCCTTCTCGACAGGCACGATGTCCGGATTGACGAAACCGCCGTAAGGCTTGAGGTCCAGTGCGGCGTATCTTTCCAGAACCTCCTTGTGGAGCTGAGGATCAATGTTGACGGCGTAGGTCTCGACGAGATTCTTACCGGCGACGTAGTCACCTTCGGACTTGATTCTCTGGATCTCGGCGAGAAGCTCGGCGAACAGGCCGCGGAGAGCCTCGTAGTCATTCACGACGAAATACGTCTTGCCGTCACGCATCTTCTTCTCGATGATTCCACGTGCGGCTCCCTTCTCGTAGCACCACTCGGCGATCAGCTTGCGGTTCTGCATATGAGCCTCTGTGTTCTGCTTGCCAAGTTCGACCCTTGTGAACTGCACGAACAGACCGTTCCTGATGTAGTTTGAATATGCCGGCTTGTAGGCCTCGGCGTTAGGCATAATGCCGAGTTCAACGAGTTTAGGGTCAGCCATATAGTAAAGTCCGAACAGGTCGGCGCGGGCCTCCTCAAGGGTTGACTGGTACTCGCCAAGAGCTGTTGACGAAACTCCAGGAAGAAGCTGGCCAGAACCGTGGCCGAGACACTCGTGGAGGTCGGTATGGATCTCATCCGTGTAAGAGCCGTACTTCTTGTAAGCGTCAATCTCCGCCTGATCGTAAGCGAATTCGGTCAGCGTGCTCTTAGGAGACTCTTGGGCGGCGTAATCGTAGGCGTGGGTGATGTTGGCGATGGTCACTGACTTGGAGCCGTAGTCACGCCTGATCCAGTCGGCATTCGGAAGGTTGATTCCGATCGGAGTGGCCGGATAAGTGGCACCGGCAAGGGTAATGCCGTCCACAACCTTGGCGGAAATTCCTTTCACGTGAGGCTTGCGGAAACGTGGATCCACAGGCGAGTTGTCCTCGAACCACTGCGCGTTGGCGCTCAGGATCTCGGTACGGGCCGAGGCCGCGGAGTCCTTCATATTCACATAACCCTCCCAAGTGGCCTTGCGTCCGAGCGGATCATCGTAGTCCTCAATGAAGCCGTTGATGAAGTCAATCGTACCGACAGTGTCCTGAACCCAGTCGATGTTGAAATCGTCCCAAGTCTTCAGATCGCCTGTCCTGTAATATTCAATAAGTTGTACGATGGCCTTCTTCTGAAGGTCGGTCTCGGCTACCTCGGCGGCTTTCTCAAGTTCGGCGCAGATCCTTTCAAGTGCCGGTCCGTAGATTCCGCCTACCTTCCAAGGCTTCTCCACCACCTTGCCGTTCTCCTTGACGACCTTTGTGTTAAGACCGTATGAGATCGGGGTCTTGTCGTTCGGATCCATCTGCGAGTTGTAGTATTTCTCGACTTCCTCACGGGTCACGCCGTCATAGAAGTTCACCGCGGAAAGTTCAACGATGTCGCCTGTCTTGGAAGTGGAACGACGCTGAGGATAGATGTCCGGTGAATATATCACCTCCAGCAGCTCGGCAGCCTTGTCGCCATCACCCACAGCCTCCATAAGGCTTTGGAAATATTCCCTCGGACACTCAGGGAAGAACTTGTCCTCGGAATAGTGGTGATGGATGCCGTTGGCGAAGAAAAGCCTCTTGGCATAGACGGTGAAGTTCTGGAAATCAGCGCATTCACGATCGCCTTTATATTCATTGAGAATATCCTCGACCACGTGCCTGATCGGGAGGTTCCATTTGCAGTACTGGTCCCACGTGATGTCACGGCCCAGTTTTGCCGCCTCCGAAAGATGGTAGGCATATTCCTTCTGCCTGAGGCTCAGGGCATCCCAGCCTGGCACCTTGAAACGGATCACCTTGAGATCGGCGAACTCGTCCAAAAGATAGTGGAAATCATTGTCTTGGGTTTTCTTTTCCCCTTGTCCGCAAGAGCATAGAGCAGCGGCGGCTCCAATGGATAGAATCATCTTGATACCTATATTCATAAAAATTTGTTTTTGGCTCGTAAATATAACCATTATTCAGGAATTTTCGTATATTTGCCAATCTTGCGCCGCCTCATACGGCACAAGGAACAAATTGAAAGACAAACTATGAATATATTGAAGACCATAGCCGGAGCCGTCACTACCGCACTCATTATGACAGCGGCTTCCGGATGCTGCAAGAACAACTTGGACGAACCGGTCAACGAGAACCGCAAGGTCCTGCTTTTCTACGAATGCGCGTTCAATGACATCGGATCATATATGACGACGAATATGGAGGATCCTGACAAGGGGCTTCCGGCCGGTTATATTCCAAGCAAGTCCGGTGACGTTCTTCTTGTATATTCAAGGACATCCAAGGAAAGGTACGACTATACTCCGGTCAAGTCCTATCTCAGGCGCATCTACAAGACGCGAAAGGGCAAGATGGTCTCCGACACCATCAAAGTCTTTGACAGTGAGACAATAGCGGCTTCGCCGTCAACCTTAAGGAATGTACTGGCATTTGTCAAGGATGAGTTCCCGGCAAAAGGCTACGGAATGGTCTTCTCCTCGCACGGTTCGGGATGGCTTCCGGCGGGCTACTACTATAGTCCGTCCAAATTCGAGGCTGACCACAAGGATGAACTTCCCGCCCCTGAAGAGCGCATTGCCTCCCAAAGCATTGAATATCCGCGGCTCCCTGTTCCGGAAGGCGATCTGGCGGACACGGATCCGTTTTACGGAAAGATGAGATCGCTCGGCCAGGATTTCATAAAGGGAAGTTACTACGGGCACGAGATGACCGTCAGCGAGTTCGCCGACGCGATTCCGTACCATCTGGACTATCTTCTTTTCGATATGTGCTTCACCGGAGGCGTGGAGGTGGCCTATGGACTGAAGGACAAGGCCGATTACCTTGGACTCTCCCCCGCGGAGGTGATCGGCAAGGGTATGTTCGACTACACAAAGATCTCAGCTTTTCTGCTTGACAGGGAAAAGCCTGACCTTGAGGGACTTTTCAAGAATGCCTTCGAGCTGTACGACAACCAGAAAGGAGAATACCGCTCCGCCACGGTCAACCTTGTGCGCACCGATGGTCTGGACAATCTGGCGAAAGTCTGCTCAAGGCTGTTCAATGAATATGCCGACACACTGTCGAACGCCCCTACCAACCAGATCCAAGGCTATTTCAGAGATGGCAGACACTATTACTACGACCTTGAGGACACGTTCAGAAAGTGCACGTCCTCACAAGAGGATCTGCGGTCACTCAGCGACGCCATTGATCGCTGTGTCGTGTACAGGAACGCCACGCCAAAATTCCTGAACCGGTTCGACATCACAGATTACTCAGGGTTCAGCACATACCTTCCTTGCGCCGGGACTCCGCTCCTCGACCTTTATTATAAGAAGGAGCCGTGGAACAAGGCGACCGGACTTGTAAAGTAATCAAAATATTCCTATCTTTGCCGCGCAATTACAAAGCGTACGCGCTTTTGGTGCAATGGGGTTCCGGGCGGTCCGGAACTGAGTAACACATTTTAAACAACAAAAACAATGAAGCATTTTGAGCTTAACGGCAAAGTCCGCGAAGTCGGCAACAAGGCCGTGATCAAAGCGTTCCGTAAGCAGGGTCTCGTTCCTTGCAACCTCTACGGACCTGGTCTGGAGAATGTTCTCTTCACAGTGACTGAAAGAGACCTTATGGGAATCACCCACACTCCGGCGTCATTCATCATCGACATCAAACTTGACAACGGCAAGGCCTACACGGCTATCGTTCACGAGCTTCAGTACCATCCTGTAAAGGACAACTGTCTGCACGCCGATTTCCTCGCCGTTTCAGAGGATAAGCCTGTCACCATCAAGGTTCCGGTTGTAGTGAGCGGTCACCCTGTCGGAGTACAGAGAGGTGGTAAGTTCGTTCTCGTCAGCAGAGAGGTTCGCATCAGCGCCCTTATGAATGATCTTCCTGACACGATCAACCTCGATGTCACCAAGCTCGACATCGAGAAACGTATCGTGGCCGGCGACATCAAGGTCGAGAACGTTACCGTTGTCACATCTAAGCCAACCATCATCTGCGCCGTGAAGTCAACACGTCAGCTCGCCGCGCAGCTCGCACACGAGGAGAAGATGGAAGGTGCCGAGGAGCACGAGACTGAAGAAACTGCTGAGCCGGCTGCTGAATAAGCGGCGCTCCACCTCAGAAGAAGACACTGGAATGAACTACCTTGTCGCAGGATTGGGAAACATCGGCGCGGAGTACGCTTCTACCAGACACAATATGGGGTTTATGGTGTTGGATGCCTGGGCTCAGGCATCCAATACTGTTTTCAGGACGGAACGTTACGGGGACGTGGCCGAGATTTCATACAAAGGACGGAAGTTCTATCTTTTGAAACCGTCCACCTATATGAATCTCAGCGGTAACGCTGTCCGTTACTGGATGGACAAACTGAAACTTCCGCTTGAGAACCTCATCGTGATCTGTGACGACCTGAACCTTCCGTTCGGGACGGTCAGGATGCGCAAGAACGGAAGTGATGGCGGCCATAACGGCCTGAAGGACATCCAGGCCAGGCTGGAAACAACGCAATGGGCCAGGATCAGGATCGGAATCGGCAACAATTTCTCACGTGGAGCCCAGGTTGACTATGTGATCGGACAACTTGACGATGAGGAGAAGGCCGCTGTTCCGGGAATATGTGACAGAGTGATCGAAGGGGTCAGGAACTTTGCGACCATAGGACCGGACAGAGCGATGAATCTGCTTAACGTCAAGCCTAAAAAAGAAGGGAATGAGGGCTGAAACAACGGAAATTCCAGCATTTTTTGCCGGAAATATTTGTTAATTTCTTTTTTTTACATAACTTGCGCATCGTTAAGAGATACAAAGCCGAATTTAATAACATTACATAGTTCAACTATTCACAAAAATTAAAAAAATGGAAAATCTTGTCGCTAAAATCAAGGAAGAGCTCAATGTTTTCGTAGAGAACGCCGACGCTCAGGTAGAAAAGGGTAACAAGGCCGCCGGCGCACGCGCCCGCAAGGCCGCTCTCGAACTTATGAAGGATCTTAAGGAATTCAGAAAGGTTTCTGTTGAAGAGTCCAAGAAGTAAGAGATACACGATACCAAAAAAGAGAGGCAAAGCTGACGCTTTGCCTCTCTTTTTATTGTTAACTATCTATCCGTTAGTAGCTCTGTGCTATCGCGATGAAATCATCCGCCTTGAGGGCAGCACCACCAATCAGACCACCGTCAATATCCTTCTGGGCGAAGAGTTCCTTGGCGTTTGAAGGCTTGCAGCTTCCGCCGTAAAGGATTGTGGTGTCCTCGGCAACAGTCTCACCGAACTTCTCGGCCAGCACCTTGCGGATGCAAGCGTGGATTTCCTCAGCCTGCTCCGCGGTAGCGGTCTTGCCAGTACCGATGGCCCAAACCGGCTCGTAAGCGACGATGATCTTGGCCATATCCTCGGCTGTGAAGTTGTAGAGCACGTTCTTGATCTGCTCGGTAACGACATCGAAATGCTTTCCGGCCTCTCTCTGCTCAAGGTTCTCACCGACGCAAAGGATCACGCCAAGACCGGCGGCAAGGGCGAGTTTTGTCTTCTCGACGAGCTTCTCGTCAGTCTCGCCATAGTACTGCCTTCTCTCGGAGTGTCCGAGGATAGTCCACTGGCAACCTACGGATGTAAGCATATTCACAGCGACCTCACCCGTGTACGCGCCCTTCTCGTGATCGGCGCAGTTCTGGGCTGAAAGATCAACCTTGGAGCCCTTAAGAGCCTCCGCGACAGATGCGAGATGGGTGAAAGGAGGGGCTATGATAAGTCCTACATTCTCTGGAGTCTCAACTGACTTGGCGGCCACAGCCTTCGCAAGTTCAACGCCTTCCTGGAGAGTCGTGTTCATCTTCCAGTTTCCGGCAACGATTTTCTTTCTCATATTCGTTTATTTTTAAACTGTTAATTTCGTTTTCAGCCTACAAATTTACGTTATTTTTGCCTAACTTTGCACAAATTTGGTGTGAAAATGCGGAAACACCTCTATTCTTCACCACAAGTGGTGAAAGCAAGTTCCTCCCCCGAGGGGAGGGATTTAGGAAGAGGGTAACGTGAATTGATGAGGGTGGGTAGTCACCCTTGAACGTGAGATACTGTATTTTACAGCAGGTAATTACCTACTTGCGAGAGTTGAATGAAGAAAATAAAAACGAATCATACAATGAAGAATTTCGTAGAGGAACTCAAATGGAGAGGAATGATCCAGGACATTATGCCTGGCACAGAGGAAAAACTTATGGAAGGCCCTCAGGCGGCCTACGTGGGAATTGACCCGACGGCTGACTCCCTGCACATCGGCCACCTTGTCAGCATTATGATTCTGAAGCACTTCCAGCAGTGCGGACACAAGCCTATCGCCCTTATCGGAGGCGCGACCGGAATGATCGGTGACCCTTCGATGAAGTCCCAGGAGAGGAACCTGCTGGACGAGGAGACCCTCCGGCACAACATAGCAGGCATCAAGAAGCAGCTTTCCAGAATCCTGGACTTTGACTCCGACGCCCCTAACAAGGCCGAGCTCGTGAACAACTACGACTGGATGAAGAACTACTCGTTCCTGAACTTCATCCGTGACGTGGGCAAGCACATCACCGTCAACTATATGATGGCCAAGGACTCGGTGAAGAAGCGTCTTTCCAGCGAGTCCCGCGAGGGAATGTCATTCACAGAGTTCAGTTACCAGCTCCTTCAGGGCTACGACTACCTGTGGCTCTACGAGAACAAGGGCTGCCGTCTCCAGCTCGGCGGAAGCGACCAGTGGGGCAACATCACCACCGGCACGGAGCTCATCCGCAGGATGCTCGGCAAGACCGACGCGTTCGCCCTCACCTGCCCTCTGATCCGCAAGGCCGACGGCACGAAGTTCGGAAAGACGGAAAAGGGCAACATCTGGCTTGACCCAGAGAAGACATCCCCTTACGAGTTCTACCAGTTCTGGCTGAACGTCAGCGACGAGGACGCGGAAAGGTATATAAGAATATTCACTCTTCTGGACAAGGAAACGATTGACGCGGCCATTGAGGAGCACCGTCAGGACCCGGGCCGCAGGACGCTCCAGCAGCTTCTCGCCAAGGAACTCACCACAATGATCCACGGGGAGGATGAATATGCCAACGCGGTCTCCGCTTCCAAGATGCTGTTCGGCAACTCGACTTCCGACGAGCTGAGGAAACTGGACGAGAAGACGTTCCTCGCCGTGTTCAGCGGCGTGCCGACCTTTGATATTCAGAAATCAGATCTACCATGCAATATTCTTGACTTCCTCGCGGTGAAGACCCAGGTGTTCTCCTCCAAGGGAGAGGCGAGAAAGATGGTACAGGGCAACGGAGTGAGCATCAACAAGGACAAGATCGCTGACATCGCCTATGAAGTCTCTGAGAAGGACATCGTGGACGGGAAGTACATCCTTGCCCAGAAAGGAAAGAAGAACTACTTCATCATAAACGTCCTTTAATATGGAGAAACCGGCAAGCACCAGGCAGCTGAAGGTTGCCAGAGAGATCCAGAAGGATCTGGCGGAAATCATCCGCGGCAAGGGTATGGCCGTGTTCGGGGGCGCGATGGTTACGGTGAGCGAGGTCAGAGTAAGCCCAGACCTCTCTCTTGCCAAGACCTACGTCAGCATATTCCCGTCCGCGAAGGCCGAGGAAGTGATGAAAATCCTCAACGACAACGTCAAGGCATTGCGCGGAGAGCTCGGCCATCTGGTCGCGAAGCAGCTCCGCATCGTGCCGGAGATTGTTTTTTATCTTGACACCTCATTGGACTACGCCGAGCACATCGACGAGCTTCTGAAGAAATAATCCTTACGGGATTCTCATAGACAGGAGGGGAAAGAATGATCTGGGACATTACCCAGGAAAGTCTATATTCAGCCGGCAGCCTGATCTTCATCACGGCTGGTTTGTTTTGCGCATATATCCGGTGGAACCATATGTGCAGGCCATTCTGCGAAAATCCGGATTACTTCTATCCGGCAAGGAAACTGGTGACACTGTTCTTCGCATCCATCATACTTACATTCCCCTACGTGCTCGCGCCGATGGATCCCGCGGTATGGCTCTACACCCGCTCCTTCTGCGTGATCTATTATCCGGTATGTCTGACCGTGATGATAATGAAATATTTCCGTCTGCATCGCCGGAATGATGACACGAGGCTATGGAAAGCCTATCTTGTGTCACCGTTTGTTATGCTACTCTCTTTGCTGATCCCTTTGCTTGCCGGATATGGTGACTGGATGGCAAGCCACCAAAGGGTGATCCTCTACACGGTCGGAGCGATCAGTCTCGCCTCAACGATGGGCACGGCCAAGGTGTTGGGAAACCTGAAGAAGGAGATGGAGCGAAGCAACACGGAGAACTATTCCAACAATGAGGACTTCCCCTATAAATTCGCAGCGCAGATACTCTACGCTCCCCTGCTGTGGATTCTCATTATGTGGGCAATCTTCATTACAGGCAGCCGCTGGGTAAAATTCGCCGTTGACATCTTCACATCCTGCTGGATGGTCTATTTCCTCGGAATCATACTTCACCCTCAACGGGTCCTGCGTCCATCCGAAATCGATGACGAGATGGAAAAGTTAGAGGAACGCAAGCAACGTGAGATCCAGGAAATTGACACTACGGAAAATGATCCTTCCGATACCTTGAACGAAGACGACGGCACTCCGATGGATGTGATCAAGGATGAGGTTCTGGCCGTGATCCTCAGACGTTTCAGGGAACCGCATCTGCTCAAGACGGAAGTGCTGATGGATCTTGGCAACGGAAAGAGGAACCGGGCCAGCAAGTTCATCTCATCGATCGGCTACTACAACCTCGTCAATATGTTCAGGCTTGAATATGCCAGACTCTACAAGGAAGCACACCCTAACGCGAAGCAAGAGGAGATAGCTCTTGAGTCCGGTTTTGTCTCAAGAACCGCCTACTACAAGGCCAAGAGGAACGTTGAGAGGATAGACACGACCCTCACACAGGGCATCGTGTTGGCAAAAACCGAGGAGCAACTCTGACACAACGTCTTACGCACAGACTTCACGTCAAAGGAACAGCGACCTCCACGTCAGAAGAACACGAATTTTGGCCAAAATCACGCCAAAGGAGCAAAAGGACAATCCCATAATTAGGCCGTGAAAGCCTTTATGCCTATTTTTGCAACGTCTGGATTAATGACAGATGTACGCTCATTGTGTGTTCAAAGACAAACATACTCTAACCAAAACATATATTATGGACACAATGACCGGCGACATAAGCCACCTCCCTATCGCGCGGACGAGGAATAGCCGAATGCGACACAAAAAGGGAATAGTGATGTCAATGTCCGTTTGATAATAACCTGCGTCCGTACCTGCTCACTGGTACGGACTTTTTTTGCGCATTGATTCCGTGCACGTTACCGGATTTTATCAATCATTGACCGGATTTTTCTATATCATAATAAAGAAACAAACTATCTTTGGACTACGAAATCCGCATAGGACTGCACTGGAATTAATAACAACACATAAAGAATGAGAAAAAGCCTTATCGCAACATTCGCGCTTCTGCCGCTCGTCTTCGGATGCGGCAGAAAGGAATCTATGTCCGATCTGACGGACAGGGTCTTCAAAGTCGCCGAAGAACAGTACCTCGCAATGGAGGAGAGACTGACCGGTGACACTATGCCGAGGAGTTTTTCCAATGAAGGGGAATTCATCGCTTCCAACATCAAATGGTGGTGCAGCGGATTCTACCCTGGGACACTCTGGTACATCTATGAATATTCCGGCGATCCACAGTTCAAGAGCCTCGCCAGGAAGAACACCCTCAAGCTTGACACGCTCAAGACGATGAAAGGAACCGACCACGACCTGGGTTTCCAGATGAACTGTAGTTATGGCAACGCCTACAGGCTCACTGGGGACAAGGAATACTTAGAGCCAATCCTGACCTCGGCCAGAACTCTTGCCAAGAGATTCTCACCGGTGACAGGTGTCATCAGGAGTTGGGATTTTGTCCGCAAGGGCAGGGACTGGAAATACCCTGTGATCATCGACAATATGATGAACCTTGAGCATCTCTACAACGCCGGGAGCATATTCAATGATGATTCGTTGAAAGTGGTGGCAGTGACACACGCCAACACGACGATGTGCAACCACTTCCGTCCGGACTACACAAGCTGGCATCTCGTGGACTATGATCCGGAGACTGGCGAGGTGAGAAAAAAGGAGACTGTCCAGGGCTTCAGCGATGACTCAGCCTGGGCGAGAGGCCAGGCCTGGGCGCTGTACGGGTTCACGATGATGTTCCGTGAAAGCGGGCACGACAGTTACCTCACACAGGCAAGAAACATTGCTGATATGTTGCTCTCAAGGCTTCCGGAGGACGGTGTTCCGTACTGGGATTTTGACTCGGACAAGATTCCGAATGACTTGAGGGACGCTTCGGCAGCGGCGATTATGGCTTCAGCGTTCGTGCAGCTGAGTACGTTGACTGACGATGAGGCCAGCAACACAAAATACCTCGCTATGGCCGAGAAGCAGCTGCGGACTCTGGCCGGACCAGAGTACCTGGCGGAGCCGGGAACAAACGGAAACTTCATCCTGAAGCACTGCGTCGGCTCGCTGCCGGACAACTCCGAGGTGGACGTTCCGCTCACCTACGCCGACTACTATTTCCTTGAGGCTTTGCTCAAGTACAAAAGCATCACAGACAAATAACTGATAACACTTAAAACAAAACGAAATGGCAAGAAAACTTACATCATTCCTGTCCACGGCACTGACGTTGGTCGCCAGCCTCCTTCTGAGCTGGAGTCCGATGTACGCCGCTGGCCCGGAAAAAATCACGGGAAAAGTCACCGATGCGTCAGGGCAACCTTTGGCGGGAGTTGTCGTGATGGTGTCAGGAGACAAGACCTCCGGCACCTCGACCGACATCGATGGAAACTACGCTATCAATGTGACAGGCAGTGGCTCTGAACTGGAATATTCCTGTATGGGCTATGTCACTGTCAATGAGAAAATCAACGGCAGGAGCGTGATCAACGTCACACTCACGGAAGACAATGAGCTTTTGGACGAGGTCGTTGTGGTCGGCTACGGAGTCCAAAAAAAGGTTAACCTCACAGGATCCGTCGCATCAATCGACTTCGCGAAGAAGAGCGAGGGCCGTGTCATCGTCAGCACCTCGGCCGCTTTGGCCGGTCTCGCCGCCGGTATGAATGTCACACAGTCATCCGGACAGCCTGGAAGCAACGGGGCCACGATCAGAATCCGTGGTATCGGATCGTTCACATCATCCTCAAGTTCACCACTTGTCCTTGTCGATGGCATCGAATGGAATATGGACAACATCAACCCGAACGACATCGCGTCCATCTCCGTGCTCAAGGATGCCGCCTCCACCGCTATCTACGGTACACGTGCCGCCAACGGTGTCATTCTCATCACCACCAAATCAGGATCCGCTGACAAGCCACAGATCAGCTACTCCTACAAGGGTATCGTACAGATGCCTTACAATGAGCTCCACTTCGTGTCCGACTATGCCAGACATATGGAACTCATCAACGAATCCTGCGACAATGTCAACACCAGCAGGGTGTTCTCACAAAGCAACATCGACCTTTGGAGAGAGAAAGCCCTCGATCCTTACGGCGTGAATGATGCCGGCGTGCCGAACTATGCGGCCTACCCGAACACCGACTGGTTCGATGAGATTTTCCAGACCGGATATTCACAGGAGCACAATCTCTCGGTCTCCGGAGGCTCAAAGAAGGTTAAATATCTCATTTCCGCTGGTTATCTTGACAACCAAGGTGTTATGGGACGTTTCGGAATCAATTCGTCCACCCAGAAGGCAAACTTCAGAACAAACCTTGAGGCTGACGTGACTGATTGGTTCACAATCGGTACAAGGATCTTTGGCCAAAGACAGAACTACGGTCTGGCCAACATCTCCAACGCGTTCAACTCACTCTACCAGACCACCCCTGGTGTCTATCCCGGAGATGTTAACGCTTGGGGAAGACCAGCTCTCAACGCGGAGGAATCCTCCAACGCCAACAACATCTTCGGAATGATGTACGGCTCAGGTGGTTACAATGTGACCTCCAGAGTCAACGGCACACTCTACGGCAAGCTCAGGCCTGTCAAAGGGCTCAGCATCGAAGCCACGGTCAACTATTCCCCGCAATTCGGAGAAAGGCACACCTACGGCCGTCAGAACGGCTATTGGGACTATATGAACGATGTGCGTTACTCAAGTTCGGAACTGGCGAACGCGTCCGTCAGCAACACCACAAGCCGCAACTACAGTATGTCGTCAGAAATCCTGGCAAGATACACCAAGTCCTTCGGAGATCATTTCCTCGGAGTGCTCGCTGGATATTCAGCGATGGAGTACCGCACTTGGGGATGGGGTGTCGGAAAGAAAGGCGCGACGGACTGGACTCTCAACGACCTGTCCACATACGAAAGTCTTGAGACATCCTCCAGCACAGCCAGAGCCGGCTGGGGACTCAGATCTTACTTCGGCCGGGTGAACTACACGTTCAAAGACAGGTACCTGTTCGAGGCCAATCTCCGTGCCGATGGTTCATCCAGATTCGGAAGCAACAACCGCTACGGTATATTCCCGTCATTCTCCGCAGGTTGGAAGATCCACGAGGAAAACTTTATGGATAACGCCAAGAGTTGGCTCTCGAACCTCAAGCTGAGGGCATCCTGGGGACAGGCAGGAAACAACCAAGGAATCGGCAACTACGCTTGGCAGGCCGTCTATGCCGCTCAGAATATGGTTCTGGAAGGCCAGCCGACAAAGGGTCTGTACATCTCATCCCTCAGCAACGCCGACCTGAAATGGGAGACCACCACGACCACGGATATCGGCGTTGACGCAGGCTTCTTCGGCAACAAGCTCACAGCCGAGGTTGACTACTATTTCAAGAACACGACGGACATTCTCTACACCCCGGCCATATACCTCACTATGGGAGAGGTTTCCGGAGTGCCTTCTAACCTCGGAAGCCTTATCAACCAAGGTGTCGAGCTCTCGATCAACTGGAGAGATGTCATCGGCAAGGACTTCAGCTACTTCGCTGGAGTGAACTTTTCCTACAACAAGAACAAGGTCACCAAATTCAAGGGAGACCTGGTGAAGGAATGGGTTGACGGTGTGTATTCCAACAACCTCGCCAACGTTACGGCCAACTCCGGCAGCGGTAAACTCTGCGAAGGCCACCCGATGGGAGAGCATTACCTCAGAAGGGTTTACAAAGGAAGCGGCAAGGGTTACACCGGCGGTGCCGTTGACCCTGGCGCCGGTCCTAAGGACGGTATAATCAGAACCCAGACCGACTTCGACTGGGTACAGGCTATGCTTGACTCCGGCTACAAGTTCAACGGTGTCACATCCCTGAACAAGGACCAGCTCTGGTACGGAGACCTCATCTATGAGGACAGGGACGGGGACGGCAACTATGGCGACGATGACGATATGGACTTCAACGGCCACACGAGCACCCCTTCCTACAACCTTGGCATCAACCTCGGCTTCGCCTGGAAAGGCCTGGACTTCAGTATGACTTGGTCCGGAGCGTTCGATTTCCACATCATCTGGAACACATTGTACTACAACGGAACACAGACAACCAATGGACACGGAATCAGCGAGAGGGTGGCCAACGACCACTACTTCTTCGATCCTGACAACACGGAGGACACAAGGACGAACATCTACGGAACCTACCCGAGACTCACCTACGGAGACCCTCACAGCAACAGGCTTCCAAGCGAGTTCTATGAATATAAAGGTGACTACCTGAAGCTCAAGAACGTGCAGCTCGGCTACACGCTCCCGGCCTCGCTGACAAAGAAGTTCTTCGTACAGCAACTCAGATTCTTCGCCTCCGGAGAGAACCTTCTCACCTTCACAAAGTATCCTGGACTTGATCCGGAAAAGGGTGCCACCATCGGCTATCCTCTTATGCGACAGGTGACATTCGGAGCACAGATAACATTCTAAACAGCACGGAAATGAAAAATATTCTTAAAAACATAGCACTTGGAGCCATCGTCCTCACAGCGTCAGCCGCCTGCGCGGATATGCTCGACACGGCTCCTTCCAACCAGATTTCGAGCGGGAATATGTGGACTACCCCGGAGCTTGCGCAGAAAGGAATGAACGGAATCTACGAGACGTTCTACAACCGCAAGCAGAGCAATGGCACACAGGTCCGCAGCGAGAACCTTGACGGACTCAACAAGTACGGAACCGAGGCGTTGGGATTCTGCACCGACTACTATGCCAACAACTACCCTATCCAGCTTCTGTACAGCGAGGCGAAAAGGGCCAACGACTGGCTTGTGACATTCGAGTGGAAATTCTGCTACACGATAGTCCACGCCTCCAACGATGCCATCGCCAATCTCGGGAAGGCCGGCCTCGACACACAGACCTACGAAAGATTCCAGAGCGAGGCGCACTTTCTCAGGGCGTGGGCATATTCAAGACTGAACAAATTCTATCAGGGAGTGCCTCTCTACCTTGAGCCGGTCACGAACGAGAACTGCACCAAGGTTCAGTCCTCCGCGGAGGAGATCTGGAAGACAGTGATCGACGACTGCACCTATTGCATTGACAATGAATATTTCCCTGACAACACGATCACCAACTACATCGGCAGGCCTTCCAAAGGGGCGGCATACGCGCTCAGAGGAATGGCGTATATGTGGATGAAGGAATATGCCGCCGCAGAGTCTGACTTCGAGGCCGTGGGCAGATGCGGCTACGATCTCTGGCAGGGAAAGTACATTGACTTCTTCACACCGGAGAACGAGCACAGCCCTGAGATGATCTTCGCCATCCAGTACGATGAGGAATCCGGCTACTGCGACAACATCGAGCAGGCGCTGGGAGCCAGAGACACCTACGGCGGATGGACCGAGGTCAAGCCGGCGGCCGATTTCGTGGACTATTACGAGAACGCTGATGGCACCAAGTTCGACTGGAGCAAGGTTCCCGGACTTGAAGACTGGAACAACCTTACCGCCAAGCAGCGCGCGGTGTTCTTCTGCCGCGACGGCCTTAACTCCAACAAGGCTCTCGCGTCACAGAAATCACAGGCGATCAAGATCTGCGGCAGTGATGTGTTCAACCGCTATTACCTTGACAATGGCAACGAGGCCCGCATCAAGGCCGCTTACGACAACAGGGATCCACGTCTGAAACAGACCATAGTGACTCCATACGAGCCGGTTGACTGCTATACCCCTAACTACAATGGGGATGAGAATATGATCGGCAAGGCTCTCCGCTGGCCTCTTTACAAGCAAGGCACAAGCGGCGGTGACTTCTGGCTGGACAAGAGGACTTCCGGGTACTACTGCTACAAGAAGTACGTGCGTTTCCTCAAAGGCGAACTCATCGACAGGTCACGCTGCCACACGGATTTTCCTCTCATCCGTTATACTGACGTGCTCCTTCAAAGGGCAGAGGCGCTCGTGGAGCTGAACCGTCTCGATGAGGCCAAGAGCCTGATCGACCTTGTGAGATCCCGCGCCGGAATGCCGGGTGTGACTCTCGGAAGCCAGGATCAGATGCGTGAGGCCGTAAGGTACGAAAGAAGGGTCGAGTTCCCAGTGGAAGCGATAAACTACTTCGACGAGGTACGGTGGGGCACCTACAAGGAAAGCAAGTTCCAGGGCAAGGACGTGCACGGCGGACAGTCCTGGTGGGGAGACGATACTGTTGAATATGCTTGGTACTGGTCAGACTGCCTCTGGCCTTGGACCGCGCCTCAGAACGAGGTTCAGAAGAACGCAGCCCTAACAACAAGAGAAGGATGGGTATATTAACAAATCATTTAATGTAATATTATGAAAAAGAATATATTATTGACACTTGTCGCAGCGGCGGCGTTAGTTTGTTCCTGCGGTAAGTCCGATGAGCCGACGGCGGAGACCGAGCCTGACGTAAAGATCGAGGTCAGCGGCCTGACCGACAACAAGGCCACAGTCTCGGCCTCCCTGACGCAAGGTGATTTCTACGGTGCGAAAATCGTCACCGGGATCAGGGTTGACAGACTCGACTTCGACTACACCAAGGAAGTGAAACTCACACAGTGGGTTCAGGAGAACGGCAAGGACATCCAGTCTTTGCCGTACACCGAGGAGCTTTCCCAGCTCACCTACCAGAAAGACTACATTTCGGCTGTCATTGTCTATAACAAGGAAGGCAGAGCCTGTGCGGCCGCGTTCGAGACCTGGACGGCAGTCGGAAAACCGGACGGAATCAGCAAGGACAATTCCGCCGGAGAACTTGATGAGAACGTGATCCAATAACTCTTAAATATTCAAGATAATGAAAAAGACTCTATATGGTATCGGAATCGCGCTGCTCGCGTTGAGTTCGTGCAGCGTGAAGGAAGATGTGGTGGAAAGCCACAACTCCGCCGTCAAGGTGACCTTCCAGGGAACAGCGTTCCCACAGACAAGGACCAGCATAGGTGAAAAGAACGGGAGCAGCTACCCGGTGCTTTGGTCACTCGGAGACAAGATCGGAGTGGTCTCGACATCCTCGGAACTCTTCGCGAACGCCTCGGCAAGGCTGATTGACGAGGACGCCGGCAAAAACAGCGGAGTGTTCATCCTCGACAACGAGACAGAGATTCCGGCCGAGACAGAAGCCGTGATCTACTATCCTTTCAGCGAGGCGACATCATTTGAGGGCGACATCCTGAAGTCTTGGGTTCCGATGGAGCAGAAGCAGAGCGCGGCCAATGCGAGCGACGGCATCGGAAGATACAGCCTTGCATACGATGTAAGGAATATCCCAGCGACAGTCGTTTCCGACGAGTCGTCGTACCAGCCGCCTGTGACATTCTCACTCAAGCACGCCACCGCTTACGTGAAACTCGTGATCTCTTCCAGTGAATATGCGTCCTACAAGCTTGCTGGGGCCTCTATTTGGTCAGAGGGAGCCGAGATCGTCGGCAAGATGGATGTCAATGTCAGGACCGGAAACCTTAAGGTGACCAATCCTTGCGACTACGTCACGGTCACGGTTGACGAGCCTTCCGCTCTCAGCTCAGAGCAGACATTGTGGCTTGTCACCCTGCCTGTGGACCTCACCGGAAAGGATGTGTATGTCTCTGTCTCAATGACTGACGGAAAGAAGAACGTCACCATCCCTGTCAAGGTCAACGGAGGCAAGATCCTCGCCAACACGGTCAACACCATCACCATCAAGAACGTCAGCAAATCCGACAACAAGTTCGGATGGTATGAGCCTGAGGAGACCAGAATGCTGGCCGAAGGCTGGGCTTACGGACCGCAGAACACGTTTATGGCCACAGAGGATAACAAGGAGTTCACTATCGATGTCAAGGCTCGCGGTTTCTTCAACGGTTGTGAGGAACCTAAGTACGCCAAGATCATCTACGCAAGCAACCTTAACGGGACAAATTACCCTATCGCCATCAACGGCAAGAGGAACAACCCTAAGTCACCGGATGACTACGCCGAGTTTGTGGAGATCAACCCTGACTACACGCTTACCATCAGGGCGAACAAAGACGGATATGTAGGTTATGTCGGCAAGGTCGGAATCTGCAACGCCAAGAAGGAATATATCTGGTCATTCAACGTCTGGTACGTGCCGCAGGGCGTTCAGGAGCATCAGTACAAGAACGGCATCGTGATGGACAGGAACCTCGGAAACGGCTACGCTCCGGACTACGACAACTGGCACGGAGTAGGAATATACTGCCAATGGGGCCGTCCTTTCGGTTTCAGCTGGGGAAGCATCACGTATAAAAAGGCCACGACCAATGTCACCAACCTTAAGGTCTCAGCGAAGAATCCGGATGTGTTCTTCTACACTGACGGTGCCGAGAACCATCTTGGAGACTGGTACCTCGGATCACAGACCGGAAGCAGGTCAGACCGTAAGGATGACTTCTGGGGCAACCCTAACAATGGCGACTCCGAAGGCTCGACAGAGAACGGTACAAAAACTATCTTCGACCCTTGTCCGGCCGGATGGATGGTCGTCTCCCCTGCCATCATCAAGGAAGTCCTTGACGGGAAGGAATCTGAGTTCAAGACCGGGAGCAATATGAGATGGCTCGTCTATAAGTATGACGGCGAGCACGAAGCCTACTGGCCGTTCTCAGGACTGAAATGGGGCAACACGGCCGGAAACCCGGACAATAACAAGAACGACATTGTCTCCTGCTGGTCCAACTCACCGTCAGGCAGCTACAACAGCACTGACCACAAGAGCTATATGCTGTGGTTCAGGTTCAAGAGCAGCCAATGGACCACCGCCGGAACACGCGCTTCCGGACAGAGTGTAAGGTGTATGAAAGACACTGAGAACAGATAACAAGATATTCAATGATGAGATACCTTAAGACATTGGCACTGATGGTATCCGCCGCCTTGATTTGCTTGGCCTGCTCCAAAGAACCAGACACCTACAAGCCGGGGAGCGGGTCAACCACTGGCGGTGGAGGCACGGACAAGCCATCCACCAGCAAGCCGGACTACTCGAAGCTGACAGCGTCCAATCATCCGAGGGTGATACTGACAAAAGACGCAGAAGCCTTGATAAAGGCCAAGATAGAATCTGGAAGTGACGAGAACGTCACGATGCTTCACAAACTGATGATGGACTATGCGAACTCCGTCCTTAACAAGAGGGACCTTACGTACCAGAAAGTCGGCAAACGGCTTCTGGATGTCTCTGTGGAGGCGGCGAACAGGATCATTTCCTGTTCATACGCCTACAGGATGACCGGTGAGGAGAAATACCTCACGAAAGCGGAGAAGGACATCAACACCGTCTGCGATTTCAAGGACTGGAATGCACCGACACACTTTCTCGACGGAGCCGAGATGGCGCACGGAGTCGGAATCGGGTATGACTGGCTCTACAACGAACTGAGCAAGGAGACTCGGACCAAAGCCGAGAAAGCCATCCAGAACTATGCTTTTTACTGCGCGTTGAACAACAAGTGGAACCTTAATTTCTACACGACGGCCTCCAACTGGAACCAGGTCTGCAACGGTGGACTTGTAACCGCGGCGATGGCAGTCTATGAGGCCTGCAAGACAGACGCTCAGAAGATCATCGACAAAGCCATTGAGAGCAACGCCAAAGTGATGGAGACTATCTATAATCCTGACGGCAACTATCCTGAAGGCTATGGTTACTGGGGCTATGGAACGGCTTTTGAATGCATAATGCTTTCCGCGCTTGAGACCTGCACCGGCTCCAACAGCGGTCTGTCAGAGATTGCCGGATTCAAGAAGACCGGCAAGTGGATAATGTTTATGGAGGGAATGAACAAGAAGGCGTTCAACTACAGCGACTGCGCTCCTTCAAGCGTGGCGTTCGCTCCGTTATGGTATCTGGCCTGGAAATTCAACGATCCTTCATTGGTTTACATTGAGAATCTCAAACTCAAGGACGGGAGGTACAACAGCACGGGAGCCTACAAATATTATCCTATGGCTATTGTCTATGCGGACAAGCTGAACGCCGGCAAGGTCCAGGCTCCGTCCGACCACGTATGGTCAGGAAACGGCATCAATCCTGTCGCTCTCGTGCACGGTGACTGGTCTTTCTCTGATTCTGACAAATTCCTCGGAGTCAAGGCCGGAAGAGCCAACTACAGCCACGGACATATGGATGTCGGATCTTTCGTCTATGATGCGATGGGTGTCCGCTGGTCAGCCGACCTGGGACTCCAAAGCTACAGCACGATAGAGAACGTCATCGCCGGTATGGGAGGCAATTTCAGCGACTTCGGCCAGAATTCCCTGAGATGGGATGTCTTCCGTTACAACAATTTCAACCACAGCACCTTGACAATCAACAATGCAAAGCACAAGGCTTCGGCTGAGGCAAAGATCACTCAAGTCATAGATGAAAACACATCCAAGGGGTGCAAGGTTGATATGTCGGACATCCTTTCCGACCAATGCGACAAGGCTTACAGGACCGTCACGATCGAAAATAACAAAGACCTTGTGGTTGTTGACGAGATCTCGGCCAAATACAACCTTCAGGCAAAGGTGCGGTGGACTATGGTGACAACGGGGCAGCCTACCATCGAAAAGGACAGGATTGTCCTCAAGAACGGAGGCAAGACGATGTACCTGAAAGTCAGCTCAAGCGGTCCGGAGGTCACTCTGAAAACGTGGTCAACCAAAGGCAAGGATTACGACACGGACAACTCCGGCTACTATGAGGTCGGCTTTGAGGCCAACGTGACTGTCAACAAGACAGCCACATTCACGACAACACTCACACCTGAATCTTGATGAATCTCACAAGACACATATTGACAACCCTTGCGATGGCTGTGGCATTCGGTGCCGCGGCCATCGCCGGGGATAATACACTCCTTGACGAATATCAATCCTCAAAGGAGGCCAGGGAATCCTTCAAGGCTGGAAAGGACTGGTTCCCGCTTCCTTCATACTATGACAGGAAAGGATGGGGCAACCTTCTCGGAAGGGACTCGGCCGCGCTTGTCAGGCGAGGAGAGCAATACCTTTGCTATCAATGGAAGGTCATACCGGCGACCGCGTACCTTGACTTTGAGAGAACCGGCAACCGACGCACGATGGAGAATCCGCAGGGTGCTAACAGAGGCGCGCTGCTCTCCTTGACGCTGGCGGAGTTGGCCGAAGGCAAGGGACGGTTCATAGACCAGATTCTGAACGGTGCCTGGCTCGCTACCGAACAGACATCGTGGGTCCTGTCGGCACATCAGCCAAGGCAAAGGACAAACCGTTCCCTGCCGGACGCGAGGGAACGCTTCATCGACCTCGGATCCGGAAGATACGGCGCGATAATCGCCATCATACATCACTTCTTCCACTGCGAGTTCGACAAGATCGACCCGTCGGTCTCCATCGCCATCGAGGATGCGGTGAAAAGGAATATTCTCGATCCATATCTGGACATCAATGAACGCAAGGCCAACCAATGGCTCGGCTACTACGGCGGGATGATCAACAACTGGAATCCTTGGTGCAACTCAGACGCGATCCTGTGCTTCCTGCTGATGGAGAAGGATCAGGCCAGACTGGACGCAGCCGTGCGCCAAGGTATCGAATCTATCGATATGTTCCTTGACTACAACACCTCCGACGGTGCCTGCGAGGAAGGTCCGGCTTACTGGAACGCGGCCGCCGGGAAGCTTTACGATTTCCTTCAGATCCTCTACGACGCATCATCCGGGAAGTTCGACATATTCGGCAATGAGAGAATCAGAAAGATGGGTGAGTTCATCTCCCGCTCCTACATCGGGGACGGATTCACGGCCAATTTCGCCGATGGCAGCGCCCTGGCGACCTCGACACCGGAAATGGTCTGGGCCTACGGCAAAGCCGTGCGCAGCAAGGAGATGATGGACTTCGCGCTTTGCCGCTACGCAGACAGGAGCAAAGGAATATTCAGAAGTCCGCACCCTGTCGCCAACGAGGGCTACAGGGCGATGAACTCGGCAAGGTTCATTCCGGAGATCGCCCGACAGACCGACTCTCTGAACAGAATCCTCTCGGCGGCATCGGAAAAAGACCGTCCGGCGGTTATGGAAAGGATTCTCAGCGACCTTCGGAAGGATGTACCGATGTCCACGTGGTATCCTGAGACGGAAATGTGCTTCCTTAGGAATTCCAGCGGATGGTTTTTAGGTGCCAAAGGAGGGCACAATGATGAGAGCCATAACCACAACGACATCGGAACCTGCATATTCTCAATCAGGAACATTCCGGTGCTTGTGGACGCCGGGGTCGGAACCTACACCAAGGCCACCTTCGACAACGAGGAAAGGTACAAGATCTGGGCTATGCGGTGCGATTGGCACAACCTGCCTATGATAAACGGCATCCCGCAGGAGTTCGGAGGCGGCTACAAAGCCTGCGACACCAGATGCGACATCAGCAAAGGCCGTTTCTCGCTGGAACTGAACAAAGCCTACCCGGACTCAGCGGAATGCGCCTCCTGGAAGAGGGAATATATTCTCTGTCCCGCCGGCAAGCCATCGCTTAAGATTACTGACACATATAGCCTTAAGAAAAGGGTCGGCGCTGATGTATGGCATTTTCTCGTACAAGGAAAGGTGTACCTCCCTGGCGAGACCTGCGGAAAGCGCAGGATAAAGGCTGGTGAGATCCTGATCGAGAACACCATCGGCGATGACACTGTTTTCGCTTTACTGTCTTTTCCGGCCGGACTCAAGTCCGAGGTCGAGACCAAGGCACTCGACGATGTGGCTTTCACGAAAGTCTGGGGCGAGCGTCTCTACCGTATAACCCTCACAGATTCCGGCGACTCCCCTATCAAAGGGAAGGTCGTGATGAATCTCACAGAAATCAATCCTTTATAACAGAATGATGAAGCATATTTCCATACTCTTGCCATTGATCCTGGCTCTTGTCTGTCTCTCCTCGTATGGAGCCGAGTCCGGCAACGAATATAGGAAATA
The DNA here is from genome assembly GCA_963596515.1 of bacterium. Lineage (GTDB taxonomy): Bacteria > Bacteroidota > Bacteroidia > Bacteroidales > UBA932 > Cryptobacteroides. The sequence goes on along the minus strand of CAVBMN010000010.1, from coordinate 18,251 downwards.
TGATGTCCGCAGCGGGCTCTCGAACAACAGCGTGAAGAGCATTCTGCAGGACAGGAACGGCTACGTCTGGCTTGCGACCAAGGACGGGCTCAACAAATTCAACAGCAAGGATTTTGAGGCTTTCTGTTCTTCGGCATCCGGGCACGGACTCAACATCGATGACATCTGCGAGCATATTTCCAGAAACGAGATATGGATAGCGAGCACCGAGGGACTATATGCGTTTGACGCGGCGCTGGACAGCACATTTGTTGTGGAACCCGGAGGTCTGCATATTCAGAATTGCAACTGTCTGCGCTACGACAGGGACAGTTGCCTGTGGATAGGGAGCAACAACGGCCTTTACAGATTCAACGAAAGATCGGGCGAGATCAGGCACTACGGTTTCTGTTCGGATGCGGAAAGATCCCCGATAAGAATCGTGAAAAGCCTCTTGGTGGACGAGACCGGGAACATCTACGCCGGAATGGAGAACGGACTTGTCCGCTACATTCCTGAGCTGGACGCATTCGACGAGCCGTGCAGACTCAGGCAGGGAATATGCCTCAACGGAGACAACAGTGTCACGGCGATGCTTCAGGTCTCACACCGCCAGATTCTGGCCGGAACCCAGAACGGATTGGTGGGAGTGTTCGACACAAGGAACAACACATTCACTGAAGGCATCGTCCGTGACAAGGACGGAAGGGCAATGTCTCTGTCAAGGATTCACTCAATATTCAAGAAATCCTCGACGGAGATCTTGTTCGGGACAGACAGCGGTCTGTTCACATACTATCCGGCCACACAGATCTGGACAAGGGCGAAAGGCCCGCTCGGAAACGAGAGTGTCTATACATTCTGCGAGGACAGGGAAAAAGGCTTGTGGATCGGAACATATTTCTATGGAGCGAGCTATCAGTCGGCTATACAGAGCAAGATCAGCTGGTTCCTTCCCGGCTATGCCGTGAGCGAGATGCGCGAGGACAAGTCCGGAAATCTCTGGATCGCCACCGAGAACGGAGGGCTGCATTACTTCGACACCAAGTCTTCCACACTGATTGACAAAGGAGTCAAGACACACGACAACATCCACGCCTTGATGCTGGACGGAGACAGACTCTGGATCGGTACCTTCTCCAAAGGGCTCGACTGCCTGGACCTCAAGACCGGAAACATACGCAATTTCAGCAACATCCCGTCCGACCCGACCTCCCTGTGCAACGACTATGTCTATGCCATACTGAAATCAAGGGACGGGAGGATCTTCGTCGGCACGATGTCCGGACTCTGTATCCTGGACGAAAGGTCCGGACGGTTCTCCAGAGTCAAGGAACTGGAGGAGATGTTCATCGGGGATCTTGCCGAGGACAGCAGCGGAAACATCTGGGCTCCGACAAGGGACCACGGAATATTCCGCCTCACGGCGCGGGACGGGAAATGGATCTGTTTCAGACCGATGGAAGGCAGGGATGACTTGCCCGCTGACCTGAAATACACAAGGGTCAACATCGGGGAAAGCGGAGCAGTATGGTTCTGCGGTGAGAGGAACGGCCTCACAAAGTATGACCCGCAGACAGAGAAGTTCACGAACTATGGCTCGTCGCAGGGATTGCCTGACAGCATCTACTACGGAGTGTTGGAAGACGGCAGCGGCAACCTGTGGCTGTCCTCCAACATCGGGATTGTACGTTACAACCCGACAACCTACTACATCAGCACCTATGCGGCTGAGGACGGACTGCAAAGCAGCCAGTTCAACTACAGATCCTCGCTCAGGACAAGTGACGGGACTATGTATTTCGGAGGAGTGAACGGATTCAACGGTTTCAACCCGTTCGACCTCCCGAAGAACACGGTCAGACCGGGCACAGTGATATCCTCTGTCGAGGTCTATGACATCATTCCCGGCAGCAAGGCTATGACCAAGAGGAAATTCCATCCCGCCGAACGGATAAGGCTACCATACAAAGCGGCCAGCTTCGACATCAACGTGGACTGTCTGAGTTTCTCGTCTCCTGACCACAACAGTTTCTCCTGGCAGATGAAAGGCCTGAACAACAGCTGGATAACCACGAACTCCTCGAAAGTTTCCTTCGCGAGGCTGTCGCCTGGCAAATACACATTCATAGCCCGTGGACGAAACAACAACGGTTATTGGAGCGAAGGCACAGCGTCACTGACAATCCACATCGACCCACCGGTATATTTGACGGTATGGGCAAAGATTCTGTATCTTCTGGTCTTTCTTTCAATCATCTACGGAACAGGGATGCTGTTGCACAGACGGCAGCTTGAGAAGCGTCAGAAAGAGATGAATGATGAGAAGATGGTCTTTTTCACCCAAGTCGCCCACGAAATCAAAACACCTCTGTCTCTTGTCAAGTCTCCGATGGAAGACATACTCGACCGAAAAAAGTGGGATGAGGACACAGAGACCGACCTGGAGATAATGAAAAAGAACATAGACCGGCTTCTGGAACTCGTTTGCCAGCTTCTGGATTTCAGGAAGATAGACAGCGGAGACATCGTGCTAAGCTCTGAGAATCTCGACCTTAAGGCTGTGGTCACGGACATTGTTGACCGGTTTCGCAAAAAGGGTGCTGTCCAGATCACGATCAACGCCCCTGAACGCCCTCTGGTCGGCAGGCTGAGCACGGACGCTATAAGCAAAATCATCGGCAATCTTCTTGAGAACTCATTGAAATTCGCCTCATCATCCATTTGCGTGAATCTTGACGGGTTCCAGGATGACGGGAAGGATATGTTCAGGATGGAAGTCTGGAATGACGGCCCAAGAATCCGGCCGGAGTACAAGAAGAAAATATTCGAGCCATTCTTCCAGGCCTCCGGAGGCAAGAAAGGATTCGGGATAGGCCTCAGTCTTGTCAAGCTGCTTGTGGACAAGCTTGAAGGAAGGGTGTATGTCTCGGATTCCGAATCAGGCTGCGGGATGGTCGTGGAAATTCCGGTGATTCCGGCCAATGACGAGACTTCCCGCCAGGATGAGACTGACGGCGGCAACGCCACGACCATCCTTGTCGTGGAAGACTCTGGTGATGTCAGGGAATATCTTGTACGCAACCTAAGGCAATCGTACTCGGTTCTGTCAGCCGGAAACGGTGTCGAGGCTCTGGAGACATTGGCGCAAAACAGCTGCGATGTGGTCATCACTGACATAATGATGCCTGAGATGGATGGCTATGAGCTCCTGCAAAAGATAAGGGAGGACACGATGCTCTGTCATATTCCTGTAATTATGCTTTCCGCCTTGGATTCCACGGACTCCAAGATAAAGGCTATGCGCTGCGGAGCCGATGCGTTCATCGAGAAGCCATTCTCCATCAGCTACATAAAGGCGACCGTGAATGGTTTGATTGAGAACAGGAAGACGCTTTACCTGCATTTCGCATCCGACCCTGGAGCCACAATCGAGGGGGAGAACATCAAGAACGACGATTCCGAATGGATCTCCAGCCTCAACGCCATAATCAGGAAGAACCTGACCAACGAGGACTTCTCGGTGGACCTGCTGGCCAGGGAGATGGCAGTCAGCCGCTCAAGCCTCCAAAGGAAACTCAAAGGGTTGCTCGGCGCCACACCGAATGACTACATCAAACTGATCCGTCTGAAGACCGCCGCCCAGATGCTGCAAAGCGGATCCTACAGGATCAACGAGGTCTGCTATATGGTCGGATTCAGCAACCTGTCCTATTTCACACGATGCTTCACATCCCAATTCGGCATCAGGCCTAAGGACTACATCAAAAAGTAATGACTGCGGTGTTGTGAATATTCTGATATGCAATCTCCGTGAGCAGACATATTCAAAGTCTCCGCCCACGTGCGGTTTGTGCCAACGACAACGTGGAGTTCAACTCTCCATCTTCAAGCAATTTACGAAATTCCGTCCTCTGATTTCAGAGGACGGAATTTCGTAAATTATTCGTTTATAGTCAACTACAGTTTACGTTCCAATTTGGTGCGGAACAATGTCAGAGCAACGGCAAGAACGACGGTCAGCAGACGGCCGATGTTAGCTGTCACGTTTCCTACGGAAGTCGTGGCATCGGCGATTGGAATGAGAATCCAGATGGCATTCATCGAAATATGGAAAGAGATCGGTACCCAAAGGTTGTTGTCCCACTTCATATACAGCCAGCTGAAAAACAAACTGCCGAGAGCAGTGACGCAGAAGACCTGCAATCCGGCCACAAAATCGTGAGCCTGATAGAAATGTCCGAGTGTGAAAAGGACCGCCGCCGGTAGAGCCGCCCAGATAAAACGCCAGTTACAGTAGCGGTAAAGGATGCCGAACAGAAATCCGCGATATATCAATTCCTCAAAAAGGCCAGGGAAAACCGCACCGAGGAAAAGTTTCTCAAAGCTGAACACAATATGACCGGCAATCAAGTTACAGACCAGCATCGGAACGCAGCAAAGCAATCCGACAGCCCATCCATTCAGGAAATCCCGACGGAGTCCCCAGCATTCCAGAACATTCTTTCCTTTACAGACAATCAGAATGGTGATGACCGGAATCACACAAGAGAACAGATGCTTTGTCAATGAATATGCGAAAGAACCTTTCGTGAACAACAATGCCGACAAAGCGCTGTCACACGACACAATATGTTCCCCAAAAGGCACCAACGGGATTCGCGTCAAGATGTAAAGCAAAACAAAGCCAGTCAATACAACCACTGATTTAACCAAGTCCGATTTCATAAGAAAATTGTAATTTGCCGCAAATGTACATAAAAAACGACTTTATAGATGACATCGTAACGTTTATTTCCGCAATTTTGTACATTTGTGGTTTATGTCCTGAGCACAGTGGTGCTGAAAGGCTGCGAGAAAAAATGTTAAATATACAAGATATGATCGAGTTACTATCCAAATTCCGGAAATGCTGGATTGTCTGGATCGCGGTCATCCTGTTGACACAGGTGACAGCGGCGGCGCAGGGCATACTGCTTACCGGAAAGGTTGTGGACACGGACGGCGCACCTGTGATCGGGGCGGGGATAATCTCAATGCAGAAGAAGGCCTCGGGAACAACCACTGACCTGGACGGAAAGTTCAGTTTCAGGATTCCTGAAGGGACAGAATCGGTACTGTTCTCCTCCGTCGGGATGAAAGACGTTGTCTATAAGATAGTTCCGGGCAAGACTGAGAACATCACGATCGTGATGGAGTGGGAAAGCACGCAGCTGGATCAGGTTGTCGTGACGGGATATGCACAGACCACGGTCAAGAGAATAACCGGTTCCGTGGCAGTGATAGGTTCGGACAAGTTCGAGGCCAAGGCCGTCTCGTCTGTCGATGCGTTGATGCAGGGCGAGGTCGCCGGTGTGGCGGTCTCCGCGACTTCCGGCCAGCCGGGAACCCAATCAAGGATAAGGATCAGAGGAGCGAACAACCTGTCGGGAACCAGCCAGCCGCTCTGGGTAGTGGATGGAGTTCCGATGCAGAGTGACTCCCCGAGCCTCAGCTCCGAACAGCTCGCCACCGGAGGCTTCGACGACATATTCGTGAACGGCATCGGCAACATCAACCCTAACGACATCGAGAGCATCACCATCCTGAAGGACGCGGCGGCGGCGGCCATCTACGGCTCCAGAGCCGCGAACGGAGTCATCGTCGTGACGACAAAAAAGGGCGAGGCCGGAAAAATGAGGATCAACTACAACAACACGTTCACGATGTCGATCAAGCCGCAGAGGACGCTGAACCTGATGAACTCAGCGGAGAAGTTGGCGTGGGAGGATGAGCTTTGGAACGAGTTCTCGGCGGACAAGTACAAGGAATCGCTGACCGACAACACAATCATCTATCCGGTGGTCGGCATTGTCGGCCAGATAAGATCTGGAGCCGGTGACTTTGCGAAGTTCAAAGGCGACATCGCGGCTCAAGATGCCTACATAGAGTCACTAAGGGAAAATGATACCAACTGGTACAACCTCCTGTTCAGGAACGCTTTCTCGCAGGGGCATCACCTATCCCTCAGCGGTGGTTCGGAGAAGAACACTTACTATGTAGCACTCGGAGTCAATGACGAGGACGGAATGCTGATCCACAACAGCTACAGAAGGTACAACGTCAACTCCAAGATGACCCTCAAGCCTGTGGACTGGGTCCGCATAGACATCGGAATGGAAGCCGCAAGGCAGGAATCCAGGATGCCATATTCAAGCGTGGATCCATTCTATTACGCCTATTTCTCCAATCCGTATGAGAAGGCGTACAACGATGACGGCTCATACGCCGCTGACAACACTTGGTTCAATCTCGGGTACTACAACGGCCGCGGTGTCGAGCAGGTGATGCCTAAGAACGGGTTCAGCCTACTGCGCGAACTGGACTCCAACTACAGTTCCACCAAGAACACCAACGGCACGTTCAGGACACAGGTCGATTTCAGGATCGCGGAGCCGCTGCACTTCGTGGGTCTGGCGTCATATTCATTCGCCAACAACTCCACCGACAAGATCGTGGACAAGGACACCTACACGGCCTTCCGCGACAGGCTCGGCAGCGATGACCGCTCGCAGACCAACCTCTACGGAAGCATATCTCAAAACCGCACCAACAGAAACAGTTATGTGGTGCGCGGCCACCTTGCCTTCAACAAGACCTTCGGGGAACTTCACACTGTCAATGTGCTGGCCGGAGCGGAGCTGAGAGGCTCGGATGCCAACACCATATTCACAAAGCGCTACAACTACGACCCGAAGACCGGAACCACCTCACTGCCAAGCATCAGCGGACCTCAGGACGAATGGCTTAGGGAAGTCGAAAAGCTGAACGGGGAATATTTCAGCAAGACCAGATACGCGTCGTTCTACGCCTCGGCCGACTACTATCTCGGCAAGACAATAGTCCTCAACGCCTCGTTCCGTACCGACGGTAGTTCGAACTTCGGAAGCAACCGGCAGTTCAATCCGACCTGGAGCGCGGGAGCGGCGTGGCATCTGGGCGAGGAAAACTGGATGAAGAATATTCCTGCGGTCTCCCACGCCACCTTACGCACCGCCTACGGATTCACGGGCGACGTGAACACCAGCACATCGCATCTACTTGTGATGCAATACCTTCAGCAGCAGTACCGCTACTTCGGAGACGAGACCTTCAATCTCGGCACCATTCCGTCTGCCCCGAATCCGGATCTCGGCTGGGAGAAGACACGCGACGCGAAAGTGGGGTTGGACTTCGGCCTATGGAAAGACAGGCTGACAGTGAACACTGAATATTACTACCGCCTCAGCACTGATGTAGTCACCTCCTCCCCTGTCCAGAGCACGACAGGATTCACCTACGTCTATTTCAATGCCGCCGACATAATGAACAACGGCGTGGAGGTCACGGTGAACGGCAAACTCCTCAAAAAAAAGGACTGGACGGTAAGCGCGGCTGTCAACTTCGCCTACAACTACAACAAGGTTCTGAAATACAACCCCGTCTCCACAAGCGGCATCACGTCCAAGGACCGTTACGTGGAGGGGTATCCGACCGGAGCGATATTCAGCGGGAAATATTCAGGGATAGCGTCTGACACAGGTCTCTACCAGTTCAAGCTGCGCCCGGACGCGCAGATAGCGACCGCCACCGACCTCAACAAGCCGGACAACTACCGCTACTACCTCGGCACGACGATCGCCCCCTACACCGGCGGATTCAACCTCTCCGCCTCGTGGAAGCAATTGAAACTGAGCGTCAGCGGAATGTTCTCGCTCGGATCCAAGACCTACGAGAAGATGCGCTACCCGGCCAGCTACAGCAACACCTCCCACAGCGGAGTCAGCACGGAGACCGTCCAGTCCCAGTTCAGCGACCTGTACGGCAACCACCTCAACGTGGAGAAGGACAGGACGAACAGATGGACCACTGACCACACGACCGGGGTCAAGTACCCGCGAATCTACGACTACTACAACGCGAAGTACAACTTCTCGTCCTACAACCCGATGGATGCCAGCATCATCGATGCGGTCTATCTGAAGAACAACTCCTACGTCCGCATCAAGTCGATCATCCTGACGTACTCGCTACCTTCCGAGGCGGTGAAGAAACTGAGGATGAGAGGCTTGAGCTTCAATGTCTCGATGAACAACTTCTTCACGTTCACCGGCTACGACGGAATGGACCCGGAGATCCCTGGAGCGACCTACCCTACCACCAGAAGCGTCTCCGGAGGAATCAACATCGAATTCTAAAGCAATGATTATGAGAAAGATATTAATGAATATACTAACCCCACTCGCCGTCCTGACCGGTGTCAGCGGCTGCGGAAATTATCTGAACGTCCAGCCGCAAGGCGAGGTCATCCCGGAGACCGACGAGGAGTTCACCGCGATAATCCACAACCTGCTCCGCGACATAGAAGGCGGTGGTGATGAATATGTCATCGGGAATATGGACGTGATCAAGCATCTTGAGGGCTGCGCCGACAATCTGGACGCCAACATCCGCACGAGCGCCAACCTGACCTTCTTCGCCGGCGAGGAGATCGACAGCCGCCAAAGAGTCTACGAGGAGAGTTGGAAGGTCGTCCGGGACTGCAACATCGTGATAGAGAACATGAAAGACCGTACTTCGGACATCGCGCGAGGAGCGCTTTCGGCGGCATATTCAATGAAAGGGATCGTCTATTACAACCTGCTGAGGGAGTTCTGCCAGCCGTGGAGCGATTCCAAAGCAGACGAATTGCCTGGCATTCCGATAGTTGACAAGTTCGGCATCAATGACAAACCTTCGCGCGGCACGATTCGCCAGACCTACGATTATGCAAAGGCCCAGTTCGAGGCCGCGCTCGCCCTGAACCCGAACGACCCCAAGTACATATTCACGGAATGGATCATCAAAGCCTACGAGGCGAAGCTTGAGTTCTGGTGCCAGAACTGGGACAGCGTCATCTCCATCTGCGAGGACATCATCGCCCGCAGCGGAATATCCCTGACCCCGATTTCTGAATATGCCGGGATAATCAACGCCCAGTATGATGCCAAGGGCGAGGTGCTTGTCCGCTCGCACATCAACAACTCCAGCGAATTGGACTGGTACTTCAGCTACACGAAAGGCTATCTGGCCTCCAGACCGGCAAGCGCGAGACTGATCAAGTTGTTCGGTGAGAATCCAGAAAAGGATGTCCGTTATGCGGCCAGTTTCGACAAGAAGAGGATGAACGTGAAGACTCCGGAATGCAAGGTCCGCCTCTCCGAGATCGTGCTGATGCTCTCTGAGGCATATTACCACAAAGGAGACACCTCCTCCGCACTCAAATGGTTGAACGAGCTGCGGCGGAACAGAATCGAGGAGGTCACCGACCTGACTTTGTCCACGCTTCCGGAAGTGCGCTCTGATGACAGAATCGTAGTGGATTGCCAAGGCAAGGCCGTCACTCCCCTGCTTCAGGCCATTTTCGATGAAAGGCGTAAGGAACTCTATATGGAGGGCGACCGCTGGTATGAACTCAAACGCAACGGCCGTCCGGAGTGGTGGGTGATCAGCAACGGACTGAAATACACCACAAAAGAGTACCTCTACACGTCTCCAATCTCGAAGTCGGATGTGGATCTGAATCCTGAGCTGGAGCAAAACCCGGGATATGTTTATTAGATGCGACTTACATTTTTCAAGTATTATGAACACAAAAAGAAATATATTTGCTATATTAGTCGCCGTTTTTGTCGGTGCAACCCTTTGTGGATGTTCCTATAACGAACTTCCGCCAAAGACTTCAGATGCATCAAAAAGCTATATCAAACCGAAAGGGGAAATCCCTACGGCGGCGGAGAGAGAGGAAGTGAATGCCATCAAAGCGGAGTATGAGGCCGCGATCAGTGCCAACAATAGCAAGTAAAGTTAACATCTGTAAGATATAGGTGCCGAATATGACAGAAAAAGTAGTGTATTATAGTAGTTTTGTTAATTAATTGCAGTATGTTTAGAAGATTTCTGACATTTGTGGCGGCGGCAGCGGCTGCCGTGACAATCTCATCCTGCCAGAAGGATGACAATCCGACGGTTGAGTTTGCGAAAAGTCTTTACACGGTCTATGAGAAAGGAAGCGTGGATGTTGTTCTTACCACAAGCGAACCGACGGCTTCCTCTGTGAGCGTTCCGATTGTTTTCAGCGGCGATGCCGAGGTCGGCAAGGACTATGAGGCTTCCGCACAGTCTGTGACCATAGCCGCGGGCGAAACTTCCGGTTCCATCACAATCAAGAACCTGGCTCTCACTGAAGGCAAGCAGCTCAGCCTTTCCTTCACGGCTCCAGCAGGCTACGACCTTGGCGCAAGAACAGTGGCGGTTGTCGCTCCTGACGCACAGGAGGCGCTTGTCTGCTCATTCAATATGACCAGAGGATATGTGCTTGAAAGTTATGTCGCGACCATCAATGTGACAGGAACGGTCTCTGGCAAGGATTTCAGTTCAGACAAGGACATCGTGATTCCGCTCACTCTTGCCGGAGAAGGCGCCGCGGTTCTCCAGTTCGTTCCGACAGAGACCAAGACCTCATCAACGCCGGCTCCGTATGCCGTGCTTAAGGCCGGAAGCAGCTCAGCCACCGCCAGATTCACAGTCCCTGCGAATTATTCCGACGACAAGTCTGCCATCCTTTCCATCGACTCCGACGAAGATTCCAGGTTCATAGCCGGTGACAATGGTTCAGTCTCCCTTGCGGTGCGTGGGCTCCAGACTCCGGACAAACTCGTCGGCACGTGGAAATTCAGCAAGGTTTACGATCTTGACGAGCTCAACTCTTGGTTCTCTGAGATGGAAGATGATCCTGCCGCACTCCCTACACATAATGACGGTTTCACCCTTACATTCGCCAAGGAATCAGACGGTTCTGTGACCGTCACACCTGGCGGCAACGGCGACTTCAACAATTTCTTCAGAAAAGCCACTGTCACACTCACTGAGCCAACGAACACTACGTCAAAAGCCCTCACACTCGGAAATCACACGGTTTTGGACAACAACCAGTTCGTGACCGAAGCCAATGGCTATGCCTACCAAGTAAACACCTACTATAAACTGTCGTCTGCCAACAGGGCATTCAGCGCAGACACAGAGAAACTTGGCGAAGCAGTCATCGTTTTCAGTCTTAATGACAACGGATTGACAATGGAGTTCCGTGATTACAACGAGCCGCCATTCGGCGAGATGTGGGCTGACGGTTGGGCCAAGTTCGACCCGGATATGTTCGGTTTCGCGTCCCTCTTCGTCAAACAGTAATCTCTGGAGCCATACATCTATAAGAAAGAGTTCCTAATGCAAAAACGAGGACGGCTGCGAATTGTCAGCCGTCCTCGTTTTGTGGAATGACCGACAAGCCATCAACATAACCTAAATCTTCTCCATCCTGTAACGCAAGGCCTTAAGCTCAATCGCCGCGCCGATGCGGTACATAGCTGAAAGCGTGTGACGGAATATGTTGAAAGCATCCACGCTCTGCGGCTCGGCTCCCTGCCTCATCATAAATGAATATGCGTCTCCGGCAAGGAAGGCGAGGTCCTTCGCGATCTGAGTGGCCTCCTTTGAATTCAAAGGATGTTTAAGAATATCCCTTGTCACGTGCTCGTCAAGGTCATCAAACCCTCTTGAGCCGACAAGTGACGAATATCCTTGATCTTTGTACCGAATCCAGTCCTTGTCCCACCAGCAGGCCACCGCCATCCCGATGTAGGCAGTCCAGGCCAGCACAACCTCAGGGTAAGCATTGAACTCCCTGACAGCGTCTCCGGAATATTCCAACGCTATCGGTTCCCATCTCGCCGTAATGTCAGGACTGCTCAGCAGCATCCCGTCCATCAGGCCTCTGGCCGTGCACAACTCCACCAACCTCTCAACCAGATCACTCTCGTATTTCTCAAATCTGTCCATTTTAACTTAATCTCTTTAACACAGGGTTTTGGACTTGATCCATTTTCATTGTCTTTTACTCTTATACGTTGTCACTTCGACAGACTCAGTGACCGGCTACGAGTTTTGGACTTGTCCCAGTTTGGGTCACTGAGCCTGTCGAAGTGGCCAACAAGGCAACATAAACACTAAAAAAGGCTTCAGACAACGTCCGAAGCCTATTTTTGTGCTCTGCTAGGGACTCGAACCCTAGACCCACTGATTAAGAGTCAGTTGCTCTACCAACTGAGCTAGCAAAGCATTATGTTTTGAGCTGTGGCTCTGTGGCCTATGCTCTGGAAAGAAGCTTGGCTCCTTTTGTGATCCGTTCGGGGCTCGAACCCGAGACCCCAACATTAAAAGTGTTGTGCTCTACCAACTGAGCTAACGAATCTTTCCAACCTTTTCAAGAAGTGGTCTTCCTGATTGGGATTGCAAAGGTAGGGCATTCAGACGAAACTTCCAAATATTTTTGAGAAAATTTTACAAAAAAGTTAGTTCCTTCAAAAACGCTGAATCCGCCAACCGGGCCCACTGAGGGAAGGATTTGTCCGCTACAAACTCATTATCAGCGAAGTGCAGCAACAAATCCAGATCAAAACGGTCCGATGCCACCGCCGGACGGGGAACAGCGCCGTCACCACAAGCGGAGCCTGTTAGCCCTGAAGTCATCCGATACCCCTCCGTGGCATCATACGCATTGCATTTCTGTTCGACGTGCGACGGCACCATCAGCAGAGGTTTGCCAAGATACATAGCTTCGCAGACAGACTCGAAGCCCGCAGTGGAAGCATAGGCGTGGCAACCGGCCATCTGGCGCAGGAACTCCTCGTCATTCAGATAATAGAAAGAAAGCGTCTCATCAACAACTTTCACGGGAGCCTCGTCGGCCCTGTCCCAGAAAAAGCGAAGCGGAACATCGGGATGTGCGGAATGCCACTCCAGGACATCCTGTGAGAATCCTGCGTTCAACATATATCCGTGAATATACCCGCCGTCCCGCACAGCCAGGTCATCTGTGCCGTCTGCCCGGCGGAGACTAAGCACTTCCGGACGCAAAAGCGGCGGAACCACCTTGATCCTCCGCTTAGGATCGTCACACATCGGCCTGAAGCTGAGCGCAAGGATCTTTGCCGCACCCCACGCGACCATATTCGTGAAAAAATTCAGGGCGTAGTGGCCGGAATAGCCGGAAAAAGGGAATTTGAAGTCTTTGTGAAGGAAGAGGAATTGGTGTCCAAGGCAGATCATCGGAGACTTGAGGCGGCTGAAACGGTAGCCGAGAGTGCCGAGAATGTCGTAGAAATTGACCACGACATCCGGACTCAAATCCTTCAGCCGATGCGAGATGAACCTTATCGATGGCAAAAAACCGGCGATGTGCAGCACATTATATAATCCGGTCTTCAGCGAGCTCGCCTTGCGGTTCGAGGCGGAAGGTACGAAATTGAAGCTCTCGAACATCTCGACCGGTGCCTGGATGGTCTCGGCGAAAAACGACGGCAACTTACGGGCCGGACTCTTGCCTACCAGTACGGCAACGACCTCGTGACCATTCCCACGCAGAAGCCGTTCCATAGAGATGGCCTGGGTCAGGTGTCCCCTACCCTCTCCCTGGACGATAAAGACATACCTCATACAAAAGCCTATCTTTTGCCTGAATATTCCTTGATTCTCTGCTCGTCAGCAAGCGGACAGACAAGCACATTGCCACCTTTGACAGCCACGATGTAGCCTTCCAAGCCTTTCACGATGACCGTGCCGGCATCCTCGGCGTGGACAATGCAATCTTTGCAGCCGAAGAGGCGCACATCCTTTCCTATGGCCTTGTTCTCCTTACAGTCGGAATCAGCGGCGCAGCCATCCGGCACAGGATCATCGTCCGCTGAAGGAATATGCGCCTTCACGGAACTGTAGCTGCCGAGGTCAGACCACCCCAAGTCACCTTCGATCACATAAATCTCATCGGATTTCTCCATCACGGCATAGTCAATGGAGATCTTCTCGCAGGTCGGGAACAGTTCCCTCACAGTGTCATCCTCCTTACAAGTTCCGAACGATGCGGCGATCCTGTCCATCACATCAGCGATCTGAGGAGCGTGCGTCCTCAGCTGTGAGACAATGGTAGAAGCGCTCCAGACGAATATCCCGGCGTTCCAGAAATATGTGCCCGCGGCAAGATATTCCTTGGCAGTCGCAAGGTCAGGCTTTTCCTTGAACTCACGCACCTTCACCACCTCCTCAGGGCGTTTTTCCTCCGCGAATATGTACCCGTAGCCGGTCTCCGGACGTGTAGGTTTGATGCCGACAGTCACTATACGGCCGCCTCCAGCGGTGAAATTCAACGCCTTGCGTATCATATTCGAAAATCTTTGCTCATTTAATATCAACGCGTCAGCCGGTGTCACGACAATGTTGGCGTCTGGACAGACAGCGGTGATCTTCCAACAGGCATATGCGATGCAAGGCGCGGTGTTGCGAGGCTCCGGCTCTGCAAGAATATGCCCGGCCGGAATATTCGGGAGTTGCTCTTTCACTATCTCCACGTATGCCTCTGATGTGACAACCCAGAAATTCTTCAGGTCACAGACCGGCTGGAACCTGTCCACCGTCAGTTGAATCATTGTCTTTCCTATTCCAAGCAGGTCGATGAACTGTTTGGGCCTTTCAGGAGTGCTGACCGGCCAAAGTCTGCTGCCGATTCCTCCCGCCATAATAACAACGTGTGTCTCCATAATAATCAATTTGTTCTGAATCCTTTTTGATTATGATTCCCAACCAAAAACGTTTTCTTATCTTTTGTAAATTTAGGAAAAATCAACGATATCCAATGATTATTTTGTAATTTAGCGACACAAAACGCAAACTTATAATTTTTGATATTATGAAAAAGTACATCGCTGAGTGCATCGGAACAATGGTTCTGACACTTCTTGGCTGCGGAACGGCAATGTTCCTCGGCTGCAACACGGCCGCCGGAGTTGTCGGCACGGCCATCGCCTTCGGTCTTTCGGTAGTGGCTATGGCCTACACCATCGGAGGCATCTCCGGATGCCACATCAACCCGGCCATCACCCTTGGAGTCGCCCTATCCGGCAGAATGAGCTGGAAGGACGCCCTCGGCTACTGGATCGGCCAGGTCATCGGCGCCGTCATCGCAGGCGCCATCCTTCTCCTTCTAACCAAGGTTGTGGCAGCTCCTGACCTCACCGGTGGTCTCGGAACTAACGCTGTCGCCAATGCCGGCGGAGCGGGCGGAGCCTTCCTCGTGGAGTTCATCGCCACATTCCTGTTTGTGTTCGTGGTTCTCGGAACAACTGACAGCAAAGTCGGAGCTGGCAATTTCGCCGGTCTTGCCATCGGTCTGTCCCTCATCCTCATCCACCTTGTGTGCATCAGGCTCACCGGCACTTCCGTGAACCCTGCGCGTTCCATCGGACCGGCTCTCTTCGCCGGCGGACAGGCCCTCAAGGACCTCTGGGTGTTCATCGTCGCTCCTCTCTGCGGCGGAGCCCTCAGCGCCGTTGTATGGTCTGCCATCGCTCCAGGCAAAGACGAAAAGTAAGCCGCTTCATCCAAATATTCAAGATATTCCCGCTGACGCACACCACGTCCGCGGGATTTTTTATATATTTGTGGACAGAATACGATCATTGATAGCTGTAAACCGATCCGTGGCCGAACAAGGGGTCGCCAGCCCCTAAGACACGCGCGTTCCGAATGATATTCATTTCCCACATATACCCACTAAAAACGGGGGCGAGGTTGACTCGTGTCCTTTTAATGGCTACCTTTGTACCGCTAAATGACACGTGATGAATCTGAATATCGAGCCGAAAGACGTCGTTGACGCATATTGCACACCGATTGTGCAGCAGACATCGTTCTGGTCAAAGGTAAAGGAAAAGCTCGGGATGAACTCCCGGGCGTTTGAGTTTTCTGTAAGGAACAGCGAGCTTTACACCGATGTGGGAGGATATTCCTACACGAACGCCGACTTCATAATGTTCTACCAATACCTGAACAACGAGGACTACATCGCCTACATTCCCTACGGCCCGGAAATCGAGCCTTCCGAAGCGAACCAGGGCGAGTTTCTGGAGGAGCTCTCCGAGGAGCTGCGGTCATTTCTTCCGAATCACTGCATAGCGATGCGCTACGATCTGAACTGGGAGTCGCATTGGTGCAAGCAAGAGGATTTCGATGACGAAGGCAACTGGATAGGTCTGCCGAAGAAAGAGTTCTAGGAGATTAAGCTGAACATCGGCACCTCCACCCACAACCTCAGGAAAGCCAACACCAACATCCTTCCGGCAAACACTGTCCTGATCGACCTGACACAGGATGAGGAAGCCATTCTGAACAGGATGAAACCGAAGACTCGATACAACATACGGCTCGCCCTGCGCAAAGGCGTGGAAGTGAAGTCAGTCGGCCTTGCCGGTCTTCAGGAATGGTACGACCTCTACACCGAGACAGCCATCCGGAACGGACTGCACCTCAACGGCATCGAATATTTCAGGAATATGTTCGCCCCGAAAATGGAAAGGGAGGATGACGAGGTTAAGGTCAAACTGTTGATAGCCTATTATGAAGGAACTCCGCTGGCGGCGATGTTCCTTGTCCTATCATCGCACAGGGCGACTTACCTCTACGGAGCGTCCTCATCCAGAATGCGGAATGTTATGCCGACATACGCCCTGCAATGGAAGGCCATACAGGAAGCCAAGGCCGACAAATGCTACGAATATGATATGTTCGGCATAGCCCCGAATCCGAACCCGTCCCACCCGATGTACGGACTGTATAAATTCAAGAATGGCTTCGGCGGCGAGATATTCCACCAGCTTGGCTGTTGGGACTATCCGCTTGAAGAGGAAAAGTACAACCGTTTCTCCGCCTACGAGATGAATATGCAAGGTTACTACAGCGAATAGCCTGAGCCTTTTCCATTCCCGGAATTACCAGATTTTTTTGAGCGGATATGCTGTTTTCCGGAAATATTCATTACATTTGTAGTGTAATCACTTGCGGAATGCGCTGACAATAATTTTCCTTACATACGCACAAAGAACCGGACGAAGGTCCTGAGACAGGGGGTATTGTACCCTGACGGCAGGAACCTGGTGGCCGGAATTTTGGTTGGCCGGTAGTCAAGCCGACCACAATGTTCTTTGATATATTTTTGTGCGTATGAACAACAACAAAAGCCAGCTTGTCGCCTGGACAGAAGGCGGAAATGTGAAGATGAGCATCGACCTGATCAAGGAGATGTCCGAAGAGTATCTCGACAGGATCAAAAGTCTTGAGAGCACGGTCTATAAACGCCACAAAGCAGGAGAGGAAGTCCCTTTTATCCTTGCGCTCAGCTTCGCGCGGGAGGAGTACGGAAACTTTCTGAATGAATCAGGCCTTCCATTCCTGGCACTCAAGCAGTACATCGAAGCGGCAAGCGTCTGCACTTCCGGCAGCGACCTCAACTGGTCCGACTGCGACGAAGGATTCATCCTCTGCGGCCCGCTGAGAGCCAGATTTCTGGAGATGTACGACAAAGTCAGGAATATGGTCGCCGAAGATCCAACGCTCGGCTTCGCTTTCGACCACAGCGGACTGAGGAATGAATATCTTGACATCACCTCCTGCCAAAGAGCCTGGAGAAAAGAGTTCAACGAGAATCTGGCCAACCTGCTCGCCTGGAGATTCGGGGAATAAGGCAGAGACATCCCGATCAAAGGGAAACGCTCCGTACCGTTTTTTAACGACACGGAGCGTTTCCCATAAGTACATCAGAAAGTCACAATATGTAGGTTACTATAACTTGGCGACCTGGGTCGCGTTGCGGTACTCGGCAGGAGTCTGGCCGGTCATATGGCGGAAAGCCGTAAAGAAATAATCGTGATTGTTATAGCCAACATTGTAAGCCACCTCCTTGATGCTCATCGTGGTGTTGGTGAGCAACTCCTTCGCCTTGCTCATCCGCACCTCATTGATGAACCTCGCCGGCGAGAACCCGGTATATTCCTTGAAAGTCTTGCGGAAAGAGGAATAACTCAGGCACAACTTCGCCGCGACCTCCTCCGGCGAGATCGTCATATAGTGGCTGTGGATCATCACCTTGGCCTGGCTGATCTTGTTAGCCGTGTCCGACTCCTGAAACTGCGAGTTCCTGTCGTAGAAATATGCCAGACTTAGCAGCCGGTCCACAATGCCGGCCAGAACCTGCTGGAAACCAGACTCCTGAGCGACGGCGGCATTGATCGCCGAAGTGTAGAGGTTCACTATGTCCTCGTGGATATTCACCTTGAAAAGCGGCCTGTCCTTCGAGAAAAAGCCCTGCCGGATCAGATTGTCGATGAACGCGC
>CAVBMN010000009.1:0-45512 GCA_963596515.1 bacterium | reverse complement strand
GTCCAACAAGGCCGGCAAGGCTTTGGTAAAGGCTGGTCCTCAGCTCTAATCGAGAGACAATTTGTCTTACTGAATATGGCTGGTCAGGGTTCTGGCCAGCCTATTTTGTAATATGCAATTCAGAAGACACGAGAGGCGAGGCTGCCAAAGTAGAGGAATATCAAGCCGAAGATCAAACTCAGCACTGTGTAAAACAGCGAACTGAGGAACTCACCGCCTTGGAGCATAGACATATTCTCGTTCATAAAAGTCGAGAATGTGGTGAAGCCGCCACAGAAGCCGACGGTCAGGAACATCAGCATATCCTGCGACATCGTTGTGTGGCGTGAGGCTATTCCATAAAAAAGGCCGATCAGGAAACATCCGGCGACATTTGCCACCAATGTGCCCAGCGGAAGCATCGTGGCCGGGAACAACTTGCCGCAGCCGATCTTCACCAAATATCTTGCGATACCTCCGAGGAAACTTCCTCCACCTATGAAAAGTAACGTGCGTATCATAAACATCATTCTTTTAATTTTCAATCATATACACATACAAAATCAAGCGTGGCCAATCAGTTCCTCATCTTTCAACTCTTACTCAATGAATATCCAGTCTCTCATCTTCATAAAAACTCTCGAATATATTCCTGAGCCTTTCCGGACTGTGGATTATGTCCCTTAATGCCTGAAGACCGACTGCATTCTTCGATTCAGGAATATACAGTTTAAGGTAACCGCCGTAGTCATACTTCTCGGCCAAGTGCTCAAGCATCCTCCGCCAATGGCCTTCCTTGTCCAATTCGGGATAGTGTTCCATTCCAAACTGAACGGTACGACGCAGGATTCTCATCGGTTCGATGTCCCGGTCGGCTTCGGCGACAATCTTACCGTAGATGCTTCTGGGTTCGTTACCGTTTGAGGCACGATGATCCTCGGCGGCCTGGACTATCGTCTCTATCTGTTCGGAAGTGAACCATTTCCTCAAGTTCGAATCCTCACGGATGATCCGGCCGGAGGACAGGTGATGTGCTTTCCTGCCGTCAACCAGACCGGTGTCGTGGAATGCCGCCGCGGCATAGAGAACATTCTCGTCCACGTCATAGTGAACGGACATATTCATCGCCTCTTCGATCACTTTGCGAACGTGATCTTCCCTGTGCGCCTTGTCAAAAGCCGCATAACGTGGAATTATCTCATTCTCAACATATCGCACTAGATCCTTATTCAGCATATTCACAAATTTCATCATCATTCAATGGATTCAACCGACGGTCTTGCGTAAAAAATCATATTTCCGAAACGGCGGTCATTCAGATTTCGTCAGGAATCGCAAAAGTCCGGCGCAACCTTCGGTGATGTCACGGTAGGTCTTTTCGAAATCCCCGGTATACCAAGGATCGGAAACATCCGAATTCTTTCCGGTATATTCCATCATCAGATGTACCTTGGACATATTCTTCGGGCTGATAATTCGGGACAAGAGTCTTCTGTTTGAGGAATCCATAATGACAATAACATCATATTCAGAGGCTTCCGCATCCGTCACCCTGTGGGCACTATGCTTACCGAACGGAATTCCGTGTCCGCTCAGCGTCTGCTTGGCCGGAGGGTAGATATCATTTCCCTCTTCCTCGTAAGACACCGCCGCTGAGTCGATCCTGAAAGATTCATATGTACCGGTCTGCATCTCTGCCACGCCCGGTCGCAGAGCCTGCCGATGCGGCATTTCCTCCGCACCGACAATCACCAGTCCAGCCTTCCGGACCATATCCTTGAAAATAAACTCTGCCATCGGACTCCGGCAGATGTTTCCGTGACAGATAAACAAGACACTTTTCAGACACATATTAAGCACAACTACATAGTTATTAACTACTTATAAAATTCCGCTCTCTATTTTAGGAGGGCAGCGTTTCATAAATCATTCACTTACTGCCTTTTACAGTTCAGGTCTTATTTCTGCAAACCGTAAAGACAGTCAGAATATTCATTGTAAATATACATAAAAACCAACACATTCGCCTTATCAAACCAAAACAAGCTTCTTCCATCATAAGCAAATTAATAATATATTTGTAGTTAATATATTATTAATCGGATATGGACGAGAATTACGTTGTAGGGATTGGTGAGGTCCTTTGGGACGTGCTGCCGGAAGGGAAAAAGATCGGCGGGGCACCGGCAAACTTCGCCTGCCACGTTTCACAGTTCGGATTGAACGGATTGGTGATCAGTGCGATAGGCAAGGATCGGCTTGGAGACGAAATCATCAATACATTCAATCGGAAAGGCCTGAAGTATAAACTTGAGGGAACGGCTTTCCCGACGGGCGCGGTAGAGGTGACTCTGGACAATGCCGGGATTCCGGAATATGACATCAAAGAGAATGTAGCCTGGGATAATATTCCGTTCACAGAGGAAATCAGGCAGATCGCATCACGCACACAGGCTGTGTGCTTCGGATCATTGGCTCAAAGAAGTCCATACTCACGAAGAACCATAAACGAGTTTCTCGATTCTATGCCGGATAACGGAAGCGTTATTAAGGTGTTCGACATAAACCTAAGACAGAATTTCTACAACGAGGATGTTGTCCGTGAGTCCCTCAGCAAATGTAATATCCTCAAGATTAATGACGAGGAGTTAGTCATCATTAAAGATATGCTCTGTCTGCACGGATGCACCCAAAAGGAATTGTGCGGCGAACTGATGACGATAGGTAATCTGCGGATGCTGATTCTGACTTGCGGGACAAAGGGTAGTATGGTGTTCTCACAGGATGGAGTATCGGTTCTCGGAACGCCCGAGGTACAAGTCGCTGACACCGTTGGAGCCGGGGACTCATTCACGGCGGCATTCATTTCATCCATCATCAAGGGGAAGACCGCCAGGGAGGCTCATCTGACGGCCGTCAATGTCTCGGCATACGTCTGCACGCAACCTGGAGCTATGCCACGGCTTCCTAAAAACCTGACTGAGTAATCATCCGGTAATGGACTGAACTCTGCGGCATCACAGATGAAAAAGTCCCGGAGGCGAAAGCTTCCGGGACTTTTTCCGTTATCAAGATTACAGACTACCTGTTCGCAAATTTCTCCAGACCGGTATTCAAAAAAGAGATGAATCCGTCAACGGAAAGGTTATAGCCACGGACCGGCACCATCTGATTGCCATCCGAATCAAGAAGAGCATAGTTTGGTTGGGCGTTCACTCCGAAGCGGGTGCGGGCTATGTAGGAATTGACACGACCGATCTCCTTCAGGGTCTTGCCTTCAGGAGTAGTCAGCCATTCAGACTCGTCGAGTCTGGTCTTGTCATCCACATAGAGAGCAACAAGGACATATTCATTTCTAAGAATATCCAGGACCCTCGGGTCACTCCAGACGCGCTGCTCCATCTCGCGGCAGTTGACGCAGCCGTGGCCGGTGATGTCAACGAAGACAGGTTTGTTCTGGGCTTTGGCGGCGGCGAGGCCTTCCTCCAGAGTGAAGTAGCCTGTGAGACCAAGTGGCATCTTGAGGTCGTACTTCTGGCCGTATTCTGAAATCCCAGTCGCTTCGACAGGCTCAGCGACCACTCCGAGGACACCATCAGCATTGGCCACCGAGCCCGCCGAAGTGACCGTCCCGGCCGGTGAATCCGCATAGTTGTAAACAATGAAATCCTGCGTCTCCATCGGCGGCAGGTAACCGGACAACGCCTTAAGCGGAGCGCCCCACATTCCCGGAATCATATAGACAACAAATGTGAACACGGCAATCGCAAGGCCGAGTCTCGGAACAGAGATATGTTCCACAGGATCGTCATTCTTGAACCGTAGTTTGCCTAAGAGATAGAAACCGAGAAGCGAGAACGTGACGATCCATATTCCCAGATAAACCTCCCTGTCGAGCAGTCCCCAGTGGTAGGTCTGGTCAGCGACGCTCAGGAACTTGAATCCGAGAGCGACCTCGATGAATCCGAGCACGACCTTGACACTGTTGAGCCAAGAGCCAGACTTACCTTTCATCTTCTTCAGCAGCGACGGGAACATCGCAAGGATAGTGAACGGCAGTGCGAAAGCGACAGAAAAGGCCAACATCGTGACCATCGGAGTCCAGAACTCACCCTGAGTGGATTTGATGAGCACCGTGCCGACAATCGGGCCTGTGCAGGAGAATGACACCAACACAAGGGTAAGAGCCATAAAGAATATGCCGCCGAGCCCCTTGCCGCTGGACTTCGCGTCACTCTTGTTTGCAAGGCTGGATGGTAATTCAATCTCGAACGCACCGAAGAAAGACGCGGCGAAAATCATAAACACGATGAAGAATATCAGATTCGGCAACCAATGGGTAGCAAGCCAATTGAATATGTCCGCTGTGACGGTGTTGCCACCGATTATCCAGGTAAGGCCGATGATGACGCTGATCGGAACCGTGTAAAGGAGCACAATAAACAGACCATAGATGAAAGCCTTGAAACGGCCTTCGGCGGCGGTCGTGGACTGTTTCATAAAGAAAGACACGGTCATCGGCACCATCGGGAACACACACGGGGTCATCAGCATAGCGAATCCCCACAGGATAGCCTCGATGATGAGCGCCCACAATGAACCCGAGTCCTTAGTGTCATCTGAAGCGATGGCTGCGGCAGAGTCATCCACTTTTGCGGCCACATTTGTCGCCGCCAAGGCATCAGCGGCAAGCGGAACGGAAAACTCCCAGGTCTCAGGCGCGGCGCAGAACTGATCATTGCAACCACTCCAGGAAACCTCACCTGTCACTATCGCCTCGTTGCCTGTCAGTTTGACCAACTGAGTAAGCGTCACCGAGTCAAAGAACACTTTTTCTCCTTTGAGTTCCGTCGGCTTGGTGACCTGATTCAGATCGCCTTCCAATGAATATTCAGGGCTTTCCGCGAACTCGATGACAATCGGATTGTAAGGGTGGTCAATCGTATAGATGTGCCATCCGTCCTCGATACCGGCCTTGAAAGTCAACTCGAAAACGTTGCCGGAAACAGCCTTGCTTGAGACCGACCACTTCGCGGTCGCCTCAGGAGCCTGTGCGAAAGCGGCCACGCCCCATATCAGGAGCGCAGCCACCAACGCCATAGCTTTCTTGAAAGTATGTGTCATAGCGTCAAAACATTTGCCGTTATATTTTATTTGGCATAAGCCACCGAACGGGTCTCCCTGATCACCGTGATCTTGACCTGCCCAGGGTAAGTCATCTCTTCCTGAATCTTCTGGGCGATGTCTGCGGAGAGTCTTCCGGCCTGATCGTCGCTGACCTCCTCGGCACCGACAATCACACGGAGCTCACGGCCGGCCTGGATCGCATAGCTCTTGGTGACTCCCGGATAGGCCGCGGCGAGATCCTCCATTCCCTTGAGTCTCTTGATGTAGGACTCGATGACCTCACGACGGGCTCCAGGGCGTGCTCCGGAAATGGCGTCACCTATCATCACGATCGGAGAAATGATGGATGTCATCTCTATCTCCTCGTGGTGTGCGCCGATGGCGTTGCAGATCTCAGGCTTCTCCTTATACTGCTCGGCCAATTTCATACCAAGCAAAGCGTGTGGAAGCTCCGGTTCCTCCTCGGAAACCTTACCGATGTCGTGCAGGAGGCCTGCCCTCTTCGCAAGTTTCGGATTCAGGCCAAGCTCTGCTGCCATAATGGAGCAGATGTTGGCGACCTCACGTGAGTGCTGAAGCAGGTTCTGGCCATAGGAAGAACGGTATTTCATACGACCGATCAGCTTCACGAGCTCGATGTTCAGTCCGTGGATACCGAGGTCAATGCAGGTTCTCTTACCGGTCTCAAGTATCTCGTCCTCAAGTTGTTTCTGAACCTTTGTGACAACTTCCTCAATACGAGCCGGATGGATTCGTCCGTCAACGACAAGCTGATGCAGAGCGAGTCTCGCAACCTCCCTGCGCACAGGGTCAAAGGCGGAAAGAAGAATCGCGTCAGGAGTGTCATCCACAACGATCTCGACACCGGTCGCCGCCTCAAGGGCACGAATATTACGTCCCTCACGTCCGATTATGCGACCCTTGATCTCATCGTTCTCGATAGGGAAAGTGGTCACGGCATTCTCGATGGCGGTTTCCGTTGCTGTTCTTTGAATGGTATTGATGACTATCCTCTTGGCCTCCTTTGAAGCGTTCAAACGGGCCTCGTCCATAGTGTCATTGATGTAGGCCTGCGCCTCAGTCCTCGCCTCCGCCTTCATATTCTCCATAAGGATATTCTTGGCATCCTGAGCGCTCATTCCGGCGATGGTCTCCAACTGCTTGTTGGCCTGTGCGCTGAGCTTTTCATATTCCTCGGTCTTCCTTGCCAAAGCTTCCTGCTGCGCCTGAAGGCTGGCCTTGGCATTGTCAGCGTCACGCATCTTCCTCTGGAGCTCGGAGTTCTGCTGGTTCAGAGAGTTCTCCTTCTGCTTGATGCGGTTCTCGGCATCCTTCAGCTGACTGTTCTTCTCGTTGATGTACTGCTCGTGTTCGCTCTTGAGCTGCAGGAACTTCTCCTTTGCCTGATGGATCTTGTCCTTCTTGATTCCCTCAGCCTCGATCTCAGCCTTGGCGATGATCTCGTTCTTTTGTCCTTTCAGAACTATCCTCTGGACAATTATATAAGCCGCCAGCGCGATTACCGCACCGATCAGGGCTCCTATAAACAATTGTAACATAATATCATAAATATTTTTAAGTGTTCTAAACAAAATTTACATACGCCGGCCGGCAAGTAACCATTCCAAACTTATCAGCCTCACAATCCCAAACAGTCCAACGCAAAAAACGACCGCCAGTCCGTAAAGGAAACTGATCGATCGTCTGAAAAACATTAAAAAAGCCGTTAGTCGCTTGTCAGAAATCTTAATGAATAAGATTTGAGATCCGCACCGGTTCAGAAATCCATCGTCACGCCAAAGACGCGATCCCCGAAGGTAACCTTGGCCTGTCATAGCCGGCTCGAGTGAACTCGGTTCCGTGGAACTTGTTGATTTGAGCACGTGGGACTAACGGCCGTCTTTTTCAATATTCTTAATGTAGGACTCAACATCATCCTGAAGCTTCTTCGCCTCCGCATCAGCGTCAGCGAGCCTCTTCTGGTAAGCCAACCTGCCGACCGCCTCGTTCAGAGCTACAAAGGAAAGCTTGTCGGAAAGGGTTTTGTTCGGGTATTTCGCATCGTAGGCCGTCAATTTCTGGTTGATGGCGTCCGCCGCAAGCCTCATCATCCTCTCCATCTCCGGAGAGGAAGCCACGAGGGGATATTCATTGCCCGCGATCTTTATCTTGATGTTCTGTCCCATTCCTAATTCTCAAGCAAGGTGATGCACTTGTCAATCTCCTTGATAAGCCGTTCAATCTTTTCCTTCGCGGCGGAACTGTCTCCGCCGGCTCCGAAAGCCTCAGACAGATGAAGGTTGTTGACCTGTTGTTCCAAATCTTCAATCCGCTTCCTGCAGGACTCATTGTCAGCCTCGCTACGCCCAAGCTCAGCCTGAAGCCTTACACGTTCAGACTTTTCCGCTTCGTACAGAGCGATCAACTTTTCGATATCTGTCTTAATACCTTCAAGCATCATTCATCAAGGCTTCCTTTTTTACCTGCCTGAGCGCAAATTTAGTAAAATATCTTCATTTGCACAAGGACTTCAACTGGCAAGGTGGCATCTGATTTGTTATACTTATGCAATTATTATAATTTTGTGTCCGTATGACATTATGACAATAATTGTAAAACTATGACAATAACAGTGGAAAACAGGGAAATACCGGTGCTGCTCCTGACGGGATACCTCGGAAGCGGCAAGACAACTCTGGTCAACAGAATACTCTCCAACAAGAAAGGCATCAAGTTCGCTGTCATCGTGAATGACATCGGCGAGGTTAACATCGATGCGGACCTCATCCAGAAAGGCGGCGTTGTCGGCACCACGGACGACAGCCTTGTTCCTCTCCAGAACGGCTGCATCTGCTGCACGCTGAAAATGGACCTTGTCGCCCAGCTGAACGATCTCTGCCGCGCGAACAAATTCGACTACATCGTCATCGAAGCCAGTGGAATATGCGAGCCTGCCCCTATCGCGCAGACCATCTGCTCCTTCCCTAAACTTGTTCCTGAATATGCACAATCGAATATTCCGAAACTTGACTGCATCGTAACCGTGGTGGATGCCCTGAGGATGCAAAGCGAGTTCGCCTGCGGAGACGCCCTCAAGAAGGACAATCTGGAGGAGGATGACCTTGAGAACCTTGTGATCCAGCAGATAGAGTTCTGCAACATCGTGCTCCTGAACAAGGCTTCCGAGGTGAAGCCAGAGGAGCTCGGCAGGGTTCGGAGCATAGTGAAGGCCCTGAATCCTAAGGTAACGATCTTTGAGTGTGACTATGGTGACATCGACCTTGACAAACTTCTGAACACCAAGATGTTCGACTTTGACAAGACGGCCACCTCCGCCGCCTGGATCAACGCCATCGAGGGCGAAGGCAACGAGGCGGAGCTTGATGACGAAGATCACGATGAGGAGCATAACGGGCACGGGCATCACCACCACGATGAGGAAGAGTGCGATCATCATAGCGAACACGGCCACGAACACCATCATCATCACGACCACGAGGGCGGTGAGGTCGAGGAATATAACATCGGCACCTTTGTCTATTATCGCCGTCAGCCTCTGGACATCAACAAGTTCGACTGGCTTGTCTCCAAGAAGTGGCCTAAGAATATCATCCGTGCCAAGGGCCTGTGCTATTTCGCCGACGAGAAGGACAAGTGCTATCTCTTCGAGCAGTCCGGGGTACAGAAATCCATCAAGGATGCCGGCCTTTGGTTCGCGACTATGCCGGAGGATCAGCTTCAGGAGATGATGCGCAGGGACAAGAATCTGCGCAAGGACTGGGATCCGGTCTATGGAGACCGTATGATCAAGATCGTCTTCATCGGGCAGAACCTTGACCGGCAACAGATTTCCGATTTGATGGATTCTTGTTTAGGGGAATAGGTTCAGGGCGAACGCGAAAAAAAGGAAAATCCCAAATTTTGCACGTTACCAAAATTTGGGATTTTATTTTTTCGCTATCGCCAGAGCTTTCTTCCAATAGCAGCAATCACCACTTTCTATCCAAGATCACCCTATATTTGTTATCTGACGCTGAATTTCAATACTTAATTTAAGGCTTTGTGTTTATACTTCCTCGATTGAATTCAGTGGCAAAGACATAAGTCCTGACCAATAGACAGTGGAAAAATCAAATGGCAAATTTTGGTCCACCGTGCAAAATTTGCCATTTGCCTTTTTTCCACTGTCGGCACACACGATTACTTACTCTCAATTATTACAGTCGCTTCGACACTTCGACAAGCTCAGTGCCCCGCAGGCTCAGCGACCGGAAAAGGTTAGCCCTGTGACCGAATGGTATTACAATTCGGTCACGAAGTGGTGCTTGCCGGGAGCGAGGGTCTTGGCCTCGCGGGAACTGTCGGGGCCTGGGACGAGGGCGGTGGCGGTGGTGCCGGCGGGGATCTCTACGGTCCACTCGAACTTGTCGCCGTTGTGTTTCCAGTTGCTGACAATCTTTCCGTAAGGAGAATCGTATGAGCAGTTCACCCAATCAAGTCCCTCGATAGGGTAAGGCTTCAGTTCGATCAACTTGTAACCAGGCTCCGCCGGACGGATACCGCCAAGATATTCATAGTACCAAGTCACAAGGTCGCCAAGAAGCATCACGTGGTTGCCGGAGTTCATCGCAGGGTCGGCGGTGTTGCCGTTCCAAAGTTCCCAGATCGTCGTGGCACCATTCTTCGCCATATAACCCCAGCTCGGGTAAGTCTCGTTGGTGGCTATCCTCAAGGCGAGGTCTGGTCTGCCGAACTCGGTGAGGGTGCGCATCAGTACCATCATTCCGACAACGCCGCAGCTTACGTGACCATCGCAGTCAACCTCGGTCTTGCGCACGATATGCTCGAACACGTCGCCCTCACGGCCCTCCGGCACCATCCCGAAATAAAGCGGAAGCAGGTTGGCAGTCACAGTATTGTTGCCATAGCAGCCTTCCTTCGCGTCGAAATACTTGGCATTGAACGCATCACGGGCCGCGGCGGCATATTCATTGAACATCTTCACATCCTCAGGATGTCCGGCGATTGGAGCGAACTCCACCATCTTGTTCAGGAGGAAATAGTAGAACGGAGTGGCGATGAGCGGCGCGGCCGTCTTTCTCGCAGGATCCTTTGAATGAATCAGTTCCAACGACTCCGGCGGCATACACCAGTCCCCGTAGGTATCCTTGATCATCACGCCGTCTTTCAGATATTTTGACCTCATATATTCAAGCCACTTCTTCATCGCACCATAGTGGTCCTTTATTGACTGGTCGTCACCGAAACGGCGATACACCATATCAGCGCCGGTGAAGAAAGCGCCCGGCCAGGTGAAATTGTCCTGATAGAGAGTCCAGTAGCGAGGGCACACATCAGAAATGCTTCCAGCCTCGTTCTGCCCGTCGTGGATGTCAGTCAGCCACTTGGAATAAAGGGCGTGGTTGTTGAATATGTAGGATTCGCCATAGCATCCCATCGTGCGGTCACCAAGCCAGCCAAGCCTCTCGTCCCTCTGAGGGCAGTCGGTAGGCATTCCGCGATAGTTGCCCCTGATGCCCCAGAAAGCGTTGTGGTAGATCTGGTTGATGACAGAGTTGGAGGTTTCGAAATGTCCTGTGACAGCCATCTTGTCGTACATCACCTGTCCCTCGAAATCGCTGAGTTTCGGATCGTTCTTCAAGCCTTTGATCTCGACATAGCGGAAACCGTGATAGACATATTCAGGATGCCAGACGATCGGCTTGCTGTCCTTTGCGATGTAGGTGTCCAGAACTTTGGCCGAGCGGAGGTTGGCAAGATAGAGAGTGCCGTCGGCATTAAGGATTTCGGCGAACTTCATCGTGATGGTGTCGCCTTCCTTGAGGCCTTTCGCCTTGATCTGAAGACGGCCGACCATATTCTGTCCCATATCCAGAATGTAGCCGTGATCGGTTTTCGTGATGGAAACCGGCTTCACGATGTCCTGAACGGCGATGTTAGGGTTTGGCTGGAGAACCAGTTTACCTCCCGGAGCGTCCATCAAGGAAGCCTTGCCCCAAGCGGAGTCATCATAGCCGACCTTCGTCCAACCAGTCAGTTCCTTGCGGGCGTCGTAGGTCTCCCCGTCGAACTCGTTGTTGGCGCGGATCGGACCCTCGCAGGTTATCTTCCAGTCCTCGCCGCTGACAACGGTCGCAGTGCGGCCATCAGTGTAAACAATGTCAAGCTGATACCAAAGCCTCGGGACTCCGAAACCCTTCATTCCCGGCTCCCTCATTGTGGTGTAGCGTCCGCATCCAAGGCTCACCGCAAGGGCGTTCTGTCCTTTTCTTAGAATCTTCCGGACATCGAATTCATTGAAATATACCCTTGTTCTGTACTCGGAGACGGTCGGGGAGAGTTCCTGGTCACGGGTGATATATTCCCCGTTGATCCAGGTGTCATAGACTCCGAGGCCGCTGATGCGGAGGGTAGCCTCCTTCACCTTACCGTCAAGAGTCACCTCCTTACGCAGGTAGCGCACCGGAAGCACAGTGCTGCCCTTCAACACGTCACCCTCGTAGTTGCAGCCGATCCATTTCCCGTCATATTCAGTGGCGGTGACAGAGATGGCGGCGGCGATTGTCGCGAAGGCAGTTAAGATTCGTTTGATCATCTTTGGATATTTTAGTGTTATTTCTTGAATATCAAGTTAATGTCTCGTTCGATGGCAGGGCCGGCGATGTTTTTCGGAACGAATGACCAATGGCCGATCTTGGCAGGATCGCCGATGACGGCAGGGTCGATGACCTGGTTCTTTTTGAGATATTCATAGAGAATCTCGCGGATCTCAGGGTAATATTCCACTGTCCTTTCGGCGATATTGTCAGTGTCGATGCCTACCTCGGCGAGGAGTCCACCGCCACCACTGGCGCGGTAGGAAGTCATCGCGACATTGTAGGTCTTTCCGAAATCGAAAGGAGTGCCGTCAGCCATAGAAGAGATCACTATTCTGGAGCCGAACGGCTTGGTGACATCGACAGTGTAGTCGATTCCGGCGGCGGAGTCGAAGTTGTAAGCTCTTTCGATGAACGACCAGCCTTTCTGGCCGGTGCGAGGGTCATCCTTCTGGACGATGTTCAGCACGTGATCGGTCGGCTTTGTGGCCGTGACGATCCAGCGATTGTAGGAAGCCTCAAGATAGTCCTTGAGTTCCTGACCGGTCATCGTGATGACATAAAGCTGATTTTCAAAAGGATAAATCGTGAAGAGATCCTTATAGATAAGGGTTCCCGCCTTCACAAATCCGTCGTAGGTCAGCGGAGCCGCGATCGAGATCTGCGCGGGAGCGCAGCCGAGGCAAAGCGTGTGGACAAGGTTGACATAGTCACACATTCCCTTGTAGGCATCACGAGTGCGCATATCCACCTTCAGTTCTCCGACCTCCTGGGTCGTGAAGACCTGCACCGCCTGATAGTCCTCATAAAAGTCCTTTTCCATCTGAGTGTCAATCCTGTGAGGGTCAACCGGAATCAGTTCCGTGGAATGCTCCCGTTTCACGACCTTGCCGTCATCCACGGTCAAGCGCACGGTTCCGTGCCCAACAAAGCGGCAGTGGCTTCCCGAATTGATGAGCCCGATGCTGTCGCAGCAGGTCACGAACGGCCTGTGGTCGTGCGAACAGACAACGAAATCCACTCCGCGCAGGCTCTTGTACAGATCAAGTCCCTGACCTTCAAGCATCGAACCGTCTCCGGGCCCGGTTCCGGAATGCACGGACACGATCACGACATCCGGTTTTTCCTTCGCCTTGACCATATTGACATCCTCCTGAACCAGAGGCACAAGGCTCTCGAACGTCATTCCGCTCCAAAGCTTCTCCGACAGCCAGTTCTTCATATTGGCGTTGGTGAATCCCAGCACGGCCACCTTCAGTCCTCCCCTCTTGAAAACCTTGTACAGAGGGAAATACGGCTTGCCGTTGTCGTTGCGGATGGCGTTACCTCCCAGGAACGGAATTCCGTGGGACTCAAGGTCACGGGCCACACGGTCATAGACCTTATGCCCGGTCTCGACATCGTGGTTGCCGACAGTGACGGCATCATAGCCCATATAGGCTGCAAGACGAGGATAGACGTGAGGTGAAAGCGTATCGACATAATTGAAGTAGTACGCGGCGTTGTCCCCCTGAAGGCAGTCTCCAGCGTCAATCAGAAGCACATTTTCCGCTCCGGCCGCCGCACGGACACTGTCCACGATGGTCTTCACGGCATAGAGCGACTTCTTCACTCCCCCGCCGACGTAAGTGGAATCAAAGTAGGTTCCGTGCACGTCGTTGGTTGTCAGAAGCTGGATCACATAGTCCCCGTCCTTGGGTCCCGAGCCGCAGCCGGCCAACAGAAATCCGGCGGAAGCGGCGACAATGATAGACTTGAATATTCCTTTCATACCTTATAAATATATTTCATAATTTCTCTGTCTGCGTGAGCCGCCCGAGACCTTCGCTGTCTTCTTTGCGTTCATAGCGCGTCCAAGGTCGAACAGGACACTCAACTTCTGCTGGCTGCCCTGAAATTCGTCCCCGGTGAAATGGAACACGACGGAAAGCCTCAGGCGCACAAAATCAGCGATATACGGCTGCCAGTAAATCTCCGCCCGGTCATAAAATCCGGAATGTCTCCAGTTTCCGTCGTAGCCGCTGATGCGGTAGAACGGACTTCCGGCGTACAGATCCTGTCCAAGCATATTCCCGCCAGCGTCAATGGTGAAGTAATACGGCATCTGGCCTATGCCGTAATAAGAATCATTCAGGATGCCTAACTTCTTGTACCCAAGATTCAGCGTCAGCAGCCCGCCGAACGCAGGCTCAAGCCCAGTCTCATTGATCCTGTCCTGATGTATTCCTTGAATATAACTGAGTTTGGAGTTCCAACGGAAGTTCCTTTCCCCCGCAGTCAGCGAGATGAAAGGCGAGACCAGGACATTGTCCACCACGCCTCTATATTCAAGAGTGTTGGCGAAGTGGTACATAGTCGCCGTCCATCCGGCACGAAGGAAATCTCCCGCAAGGGCGTAATTGCCGTATGTGAATATCTGGAAGCGCTCCCTGCGCCCGTGTCCGATCATTCCCATCCAGTCCAGGCCGGCCTCGCAATAGCCTTTACGGGTCTCGTACTTCAGGAGCAAGCCTTCTATATTATTGTCATAGAATTGGTTCACATCAGAGATGAACAGAGACGGAACCTGATCGGCCTTTACCGGGTCATCACCCCAATCAGGGTAACTGGAACCGAACACAGAGTTCCGACGTGGGAATATTCCAGCGAGAAGATTGAACCTCTCGCTTCTGCGCTGGCTCTCAAGGCCATACCAGAATGTCATCTCCCGGAAAAGTCCGATGTTCTGAAGATCCTTGTCATTTTCCGACACAGGAGACTCCCCCATATTCTTCATCACATCGATTCCAAGTGTCAGCTGATGGGTGAACCGCCCGCCAGCGACCTTTACACCGACGGTCGGAGTCAGCCTTGCGGCGTGGACTGTGCCTGATGTCTCGAACTTGTTGTCTGAGCCGTCATATTCCCGATTATCGAAATAGTACTGGAAATCAGCCCCGTAGGTAAAAGAGACCTTTTGTTGGGCACGGCCGATGAAGGCTGATGCCAAAAGAAGTGTTATTACAATTACGTTCTTTTTCATATTCATACATGCCTGAAGGGGAAAACGCCTCCGAGGCAGTTTATGCAAAATTACTGATTATTTTGTAATTTCGCATCCGTATGGAAGGACTCAAACTACAGACTCCGGTGGAAGCAGGCCGGAGCAAAGTCAGCATCTCGCTGAAAGACAGGACATTCGTACTCGGAAGTTGCTTTGCGGACAACATCGGCAGGAAAATGGTGGACCTGAGGTTCGATGTCTGCGTCAACCCGTTCGGAACCATCTACAACCCGGTCTCGGTCTGCAACTCAATCGCCCGCCTGTCTTCCGGCATCCCGTTCTCCAAAGATGAGTGTGTCCCTATGGGCGCCGGTGCCGGCCTGATCTGCTCCTTCAGCCACCACACCTCATTCGCCCGCCGCACCGACGATGAGTTCCTGAATGTCGCCAACGCATCTCTGGAGGATGCCTCCCGCCGATGGAAAGCCGCCACAAAGGTCATTATCACCCTCGGCACGGCGTGGATCTATGAATATACCCGTTCAGGCGAAGTCGTCTCGAACTGCCTGAAAATCGACGCGAAGGAATTCACCCGCCGCAGACTTTCCGTTAAAGAGACAGCAATGTTGCTAATGAATATGATCGCTCGGCATCCGGACAAGGAGTTCATATTCACAGTCTCCCCTATCCGTCACTTTAAGGACGGCGCGCACGGCAACCAACTCAGTAAAAGCACATTGCTGCTCGCCTTGGACGAAGTTCTGGCGAAGTGTCCGGAGCGCTGTGAATATTTCCCGTCCTACGAGATCGTGCTCGACGAGCTCAGGGACTACCGCTTCTACGCCCCTGATATGGTCCACCCTTCCGAGCAGGCCGTGGACTATCTCTGGTACAGGTTCGCCTCCTTCGCCGTTCCTTCTTCGGAGTTCCCTGAACTTGACGCAAGGCGCAAGGAGTTTCTCCGCTCACAGCATCGCCCTATTCATAGATAAATTAACGAATTAATCGTTTTTCCAATTACAGATTCAAATAAATTATCGACAGATTTCTTTGTGTTCTCAATCTAAAACGTTAAATTTGTCGCACTTGATTCTTAGCTCACCAAACTAAGCCTGTCAAGATTATTCAAAAGGGGGATATAACAAAAGAAGCCTATCGGTGGTAACGATAGTTCAAGTTTTTCTTGCACTTACGGGAAATTGTTAATACATTTATGAGCAAAGCTTATTTTTATTCACTTATCTATACAAATTTCTGTTAAATGAAAAAGAATCGCACTTACAGAACGAACGCCTTTCTCGCGATGATGCTTGCAGGGTCTTTTCTGGCAGGAACGACCTCGTTTGCGTCTGAGTCCAAGGCAGGCTCGTTGTCAGAGGCAACCGCCTCTCAGCAGCAGAACCGCACTGTAACCGGAAAGGTCGTGGACGCGTCCGGTCAAGGTACGGTCGGCATCGGTGTAATGGTGAAAGGTACCTCAAACGGTACTCTGACCAATCCTGATGGAACCTTTTCTCTCTCTAATGTGGCACCTGGAGCCACAATTGTCTTCTCAAGCATCGGTTACAAGACGATCGAGGTTGTCTATGAAGGCCAACCTATAAACGTCACAATCTCCGAGGACAACGAACTTCTTGACGAGTCTGTAGTGACCGCCCTCGGAATCAAGAGGGAAAGAAAGTCCCTCGGTTACGCTGTCGAGGACATCAACGCCTCAGAGCTTATGAAGAACAAGACCGCCAACGCGATCAGTTCCCTGTCCGGCAAGATCGCTGGTGTGAACATCACCCAGTCATCAGGTGCCGCCGGTTCCGGAGCACAGATCATCCTTCGTGGAGGTACTTCCGGTTCAGAGAGCCGCGACAACCAACCGCTCTTCGTTGTGGACGGTGTGATCTATGACAACTCCTCACAGGTTGTCGGCAACTCTGCTTTCGATGGATCCGGATCAGGTTCCACAACTTCTTCTAACCGCGTGATGGACATCAACCCTGAGGACATTGAGAGTATGTCTATTCTTAAGGGACCGGCCGCTTCCGCTCTTTACGGATCACGCGCCGCGAACGGTGTCGTGCTCATCACCACCAAGAAAGGTAAGGACGGAGTCGTCGAGGTCAATCTCAACACCAAGTACATCACTTCCTGGGCCAAGTCTCTTCCAGAGGCACAGACAGAGTACAGTCGCGGTTATATGGAGGATCTCTATGACAACAGCGGAAACTATCTCGGATCGAAATTCAATGACTTCTCATACAACTCTTGGGGAGAAAGGGTTGCGGCAGGCACTCAGACATACGATAATATAGGTAATTTCTTCACCCCTGCCGGAACGTGGGACACCAACCTCAGCGTCTCAGGAGGCCACAAGGACGGGAACTTCTTCCTGTCAGCTTCCAAATATGCCCAGGATGGTATCGTGCCGACCACCGGTTACGACAAGACCACATTCCGTTTCAACGGTGAGCAGAAGTTCAAGATCTTCACGTTCAGCGTCAACACCGCATATTCAAAGGCCACTACCGACAGGACCCTTACATCTGGTGGTCTTTACGGATCATCTGGTACAGGTACCCTCGGGGCTGTCTATGGCTGGAGCACCACTGACGATATGGAGCATTGGGCCAACGAGGACGGAACCCGTTACAGAATGTTCGGTGACCGTCTCGACCCTTGGGAAGAAAGAGACAATCCTTACTGGATCCTTAACAAGAACAGCTATCAGGACAAGACCGAGCGTTTCACCGGTTCCATCAATGTCCGCGCCGACATCACCAAGTGGCTATTCATCAACTACCGTCTCGGTCTGGACACATACAACACAATCAACTCTACCCGCATCGCCCCGGAAGGTGCTATCCAGCAGGTTTGGCAGAAAGGTATGATGAGTGACAATAGTCTGAAGTATTCATACCTCTCCAACAACCTTATGATCAACGCCAACCATTCCATCGGTGATTTCCACGGAAACATTATGGCAGGTATGGCTACGGATGACACTTCCACCGACAGGAACTACAAGATGGCGTGGAACTTTGAGGTTCCGGATTTCTATTCCTATGCCAACGCGACGGACAACAACAAGAAGTTCCAGCATTCCGCCACCAAGAAGAGACTTGTCGGTGTGTTCGGTGAGGTTCGCCTTGACTGGAAGAACACTGTGTTCCTTTCCGCTACAGGACGTAACGACTGGACTTCAACCCTCCCTGTCGAGAACCGTTCATATTTCTACCCTTCTGTAAGTGGCTCGTTCGTGTTCAGCCAGCTGCTGAAGGACACCGGTGTGATGTCTGATGACATTCTCAGCTTCGGTAAACTCAGGGCGTCCTGGGCAAAGGTTGGCAAGGACACTGGCCCTTACGAGACAAACACCAAACTTTGGCCTGTCGGTTCATACCTTTTAGGCAAGACCGGGGTCGGCGCGAACTGGGAACGTGGTAATCCATATCTCCGTCCGGAGATGAGCAAGTCTTCCGAGATCGGTCTCGAACTCCATTTCTTCAAGCATAGGTTGAAGATGGACGTGGCTTACTACACCAATGACTCCTACAACCAGATTCTGAGCCCACGTGGTCCTCAGTCAACCGGTTACATCTTCTGCTCGATCAATGCGGGTAATGTTTACAACAAGGGTATCGAGTTCTCACTCTCCGGGACCCCTATCGAGAACAAGAATTTCATTTGGGAATCCGCTCTCAACATCGCCAGCAACAGAGGTACAATGGACGGTCTGCCTGCGGGTATGAACGTTATGTATGTGACCGATGTACAGTACGGAAGTGCCAAGGCGGCATCATTCTCCGGTGGTGACTTTATGGCCATCAGCGGAACAACCTGGATGAGAGATGATAAGGGGAACATCGTTCTTGACAAAAACGGTATGCCTCTCAAGACCGATGCCACGGCTATCCAGGTCGGGAACCGTGAATCCAAGCTGACTGGTGGTTGGAACAACACATTCACTTACAAGAATCTATCTTTCAATATGTTGTGGGAATTCCGCATCGGTGGTGACGTGTTCAACGGAACCAAGTATGCGATGACACAGTATGGTACCAGCAAGTTCTCCGCCGAGGTAAGGAACCAACCACTCGTCATCAGCGGTGTTCATCAGATCTTTGATGACAATAAAAAGGTGATCGGCTATACTGACCCTGAGACTTATGTTTTCGAGCCAGATCAGACTTACGACTTCAACAACCAGAAGACATCCGGCTACAACATCATCAAGAATTACTATACCGGAGCCTACAACTACGAGACTGCAAACTGGATAACAAAGGTCAACTCCTTGAGACTCCGTACCCTTTCTGTCACCTACAACCTTCCTAAGAGGCTTCTGGAAAAGAGCAAGGTCATCAAGAGAGCGTCGGTTTCCGCCATTGCGAACAATCTTCTTCTCTTCACTAACTATGACGGAGATCCTGAGGTAGCCGCTTCCGGAGCGGGTCGTGGTGGCTCATCTTCAGTAGGATTCGACTACTGTGGTGTTCCTGCCGTCTCAAGTTTCACATTCGGTGTGAACCTTACTTTCTAATCAGCCGTGACATCATTTAAATATTCAAAAAGTATGAAACTTATCAAAACAATATTTCTCTCTGGTGCTTTGACAGCGGCACTTTCGTTAGTGTCCTGCGCCGAATGGCTGGATGTGAACACTGACCCTGAGAACCCTACTCTTGAGTCCGCCGAGTACCAGCTCGAACTTGCCCATTGCGAGTTCTACACCAACAGCGCGCAGCAGTTCGCAGCCTGGCGTTCTTCAATGGCTATGGGAGATTGGACAAGAAACATCAGCGGAGGCACGTACTGGGCTATGTCCTACTGGGCCCCAGCCGATGGTATAACCACAACTCCTTACCAGTGGTTCCTTGTCGGTGCCGGCGCCACTCTCAAGGATATGTACACAAAGGCAATGGCTGCCGAGAACTGGCACTATGCCGGAGTAGCCAAGGTGCTCCTTGCCTACGGCTATATGCTTATGACTGACCTTTACGGTGAGATGCCTTACACTCAGGGACTTTCCGAGAGCGCAATTCCTGAATATGACAACGGCAAGACAATCTACCTTGGTTGCCTTACAGACATTGACGAGGCTATCGACCTCTTGTCCAGAAGCATAGATACTAATAAACTGCCGTCTCTCGCAGTCGGGGATTTCTGGAACAACGGAGATGTCAACAAGTGGTCGAAACTTGCCAACCTGCTCAAGGCACGCTGGATCAACAAACTCATCAAGAAGGGAGAAGGAAACTACCTTGAAGGGAAATATGACCGTCAGGCTATTCTGGACTGCCTTTCAAAGGCTATGACCAGCAATTCTGACAATACCGTCATCAACCATACAGATGACAACGGCACGACTCACGATGACCTTGGCTGGAATGAGCCTGTGGATTACTCTCCTTTGTTCTCTGTCTGCGGTATGAACAGCGGCTATATGGCAACCAAGATGCTCTACGACAACCTGACGAACTTCGCTGGTCTCGGAGTGGAGGATCCACGTGCTGACCACATTCTTCCTTGGGCTAAATCCAAGAAGAGCGACGCGGCACCTAAGGAAATCAAGTGGAATGAGAATGGCACTTGGAGAAGGACCCTTGGCGTGGATATGTCTTCCAACATATTCAGCACTGGAGGTCCCCTCAGAGCAAGCTATGGTGCAGATGCCACGGCTGATAAGAAAGGCATCCGCAATGGTGATTTCTTCTGGATCAACTCATCGTCGGCTGACAGGCTTGGTGACACCGTTTATGTTGAAAGCACTTCCACCTCTAAAGGCTATCACGCCAAGACTAGTCTTCTTTTTAGAAGAAATAACAAAGAGGGGTCTGAAGAGTCTGGATCGTTCTACTCCCGTGTCTCAGCTCCTACTTATGTCGGGACATACGCCGAGGCTTGCTTCATCAAGGCAGAGGTTCTTTTCAACAGTGGTGACAAGGCCGGTGCATACGATGCTTACAAAGAAGGTGTGAAGGCTTCCATCGAATTAATGAACGATAAATTGAAAGTTTGGGGCAGCGAGGATGCTTCTCTTGCGTCCTGTCCTTCTTTCACTCCGATTGCTCAGGCAGATATCGACAACTTCCTGGCAAACGGAATCGGTTCCTCCGGCGATTTGACCCTTGGCAGAATCCTTACTCAAAAGAGAATTGCATTGCTGTTCTCCGTAGAGATTTGGAACGATATGCGCCGTTACGACTTCAACAAGGATCTCTTCCTCGGATGGAGCATAGCCGCCTATCACGATGTGAACGCCGCCGCTTCCCAGGCAATCCCTGCCGGCCAGTATTTCCGCCGCTGGAGACAGTGCTCTCACGAGCTCAACTACAACACAGACAATCTTCAGGCCATCGGTAATCAAGTACCTGGCGCCGATATGTCATACGTGAGGGAAACAGACGGCAAGAATTGCTGGAACCTTAAACCTGACGTTTGGACAATCAACGTCTGGTGGGATTCCGACCAGCAGTAATCCAGTTGCTCTATAACACTAAAAGAGGACGGCCAAAACGACCGTCCTCTTTCATTTACTGTAACTTCACTAACATTCTATCTTCCATAACATCTATTAATGATGGGAGAGTAGTTCTCTTTCGGAAAACACCTTATCCAAACTGTCGCAAATTCTTTCTATCCATATTTCGGATATATTCAGTTCGGATGCGATTTGTCTAAAGCGTGACTAACTATAGATTGTCCCTTCCCCAGTTCAACAAAAAGCCCTGCAACAAAGTTTCAGATCAGTCGCAAGGAAAAAGTTTCGATATAGACGAAAATTTCGTAATATTGCAAAATTGAGAATAAAAGCGGTCAGAATGAGTCTTTTGCCTATGGAACGGAAAGTCGATCATCTATATTCGCAGGTAGCCAAGTCGAAGGTCAATAAGCTTATGATTTGGGAAAGAAACCTTTTGGATCTAACCTTAAGGAACAATCTTCTCAACACAAGGATCACGAGGAACACCTTGCCGATAATCTCTACCAACATCAACAAGCTTGAGGATTCGTTGGCTGACAATCAGGATTTCAGAATCCTTCCTATACCTCAGGACTGGAACGGCAGACAAATGAGCGACGAGACATACAAGCCGATCAACGCCGAGGATCCAGTGTTCGAAGTGGTTGAGGAGGATCTTTCGCTGAACCGCATCCACACCTACCTTGACGAGACTGCCCTGAAGAACGGCCTGACCCATCTGTACAGAACATCCAGAACA
Organism: bacterium; assembly: GCA_963596515.1. Taxonomy (GTDB): domain Bacteria; phylum Bacteroidota; class Bacteroidia; order Bacteroidales; family UBA932; genus Cryptobacteroides. The sequence continues at coordinate 23,589 of CAVBMN010000009.1, read as the reverse complement.
GCGCTTGAGGAGAACGGAGCGAACACTCTCTACCTTGCGCTTGGGTTGTTGAAATGGTACGAGACACCAGCCTGTGAGAAAGAGATCTACGCGCCGATCCTCCTGATGCCGGTTGAGCTGGTGAGAAAATCAGCGGCGACAGGCTACGTGCTCAGAAGGCGTGACGAGGAGACTATGCTAAACATCACGCTTCTGGAGTTTCTCCGGCAGGAATTCGCTGTCACGATAAACGGACTCGACCCGCTTCCGGCAGACTCCAAGGGAGTTGACGTGCCGCAGGTGTTCAACATTATCCGCAAGGAAATAACGGAGCTGCCGCGATGGGACGTGGTCGAACAAGCAATCATAGGCAATTTCTCCTTCAGCAAGTTCATAATGTGGAATGACCTCCGCAACAATTCTGAGGAACTGTGCCGCGGCAAGGTAGTTTCCAGCCTTGTGTCCGGAAGGATTGACAAGAGCCTAAGCGAGGAGATTCCGGAGGAGACTAATCTGGACGAAAGGTTCAAAGCCGGGGACATCAAGCTGCCGATAAGCGCGGACTCTTCGCAGATTGAAGCCATAAATGCCGCCCTTGAAGGGAAGAGCTTCATTCTTCACGGCCCTCCGGGGACTGGAAAGTCACAGACAATCACGAACATAATAGCGAACGCCATCTACCAGGGGAAGAAAGTTCTTTTCGTGGCCGAGAAAATGGCCGCCCTGGAAGTCGTGCAAAACAGGCTTGAAGCCATCGGAATCGGTCCGTTCTGTCTGGAACTACATTCCAACAAGACCAAAAAGAGCACAGTGATCGAGCAGATCGGCAGGGTTACGGAGGTGAGCCGGCAGAAATCCGGCAAGGAATATGCAGCCGAAGCCAGAGGCATCAACGCCGTGCGCAAGGAAATGAACTCTTACATCAGCGCGCTGCACAGAACCAGAGCCATAGGATGGTCGCTGTACGACTGCTTCTCCGGCTATTATGCCATCAGCCAAGACTGCCCTGCCATTGAATTTCCGACAACGAAAATGTTTTGCCTGACGATGGAAGAGATCGACAACGCGCAATCTCTCCTGCCGGAATTCATCACAGCCTGCGGCATCGTCGGAAATCCTGCGGGTCATCCGCTTCTTGGAATCTCGATGACCGAATATCCGGAAGACATCGGCAAGGCGTTCAGTGACCTTGGCGAGCTTGACTCCGGCTGCGGGAAACTGGAGCGGTCAGCACAAAAGATAATGAGCGATCTTTTCAATGCGCCAAGCGGCTCACTGAGCCTTGAAAAGCTCAAAGTCTTGTCGGAAATAGCCGCGACAATACTCTCATCAATGAATATGCACGCGGAGATCCTGTCCCTATGCGACGAGGTCAGTGTCAGCATAGTTGAGGACGCTTGCCGGCACGGAGAGAAACGGGACACGATCAAAGACGGCATCCTGCAAGAATATGACGAAAGCATCCTTTCTCTGGACGCCATCGGTTTCGGACGGGATTGGCGCACGGCCGAGGCCAAAGGCTTCATCCCAAGATTCTTCTCGCTGAACAAGCTGCTAAGGGTTCTCCGGACATATTCAAAGAACAGGGCAAAGCCATCCAAAGAATCGGTTCTTCCGCTGATGAGAGTCATCGCTGAGTACCAGGCCGAGCAAGCCATTCTCGATGAAAGGGCCGCATCCAACAAGGTCCTTGCGGAGATATTCAAAAAGGGGAATTGCGACTGGAGCACCATCGCCGGGAACTGCGGCAAGGCGAGAGATTTGTATTCCGCCGTTGACAGACTGGTGGACAATGAGCGGGACATCATCAGAACAAGAGAGACGTTGGCAGGGATATTCGCTTTTGACGCGGCAGGGTACTTCAGACGCAACGAAAAGACTCTCAGAGAGTTCATTGAGACCATCGATGCGGTGGAGACTTCGCTCCGATCAGTGCGGGAAGAGTTCGCATCGAATGTGGCGGACGATTCGGCCAATGGCTGGATTGCGGCAACAAGAGACATCTGCGCGCGGTGGAGCGGCGGAAGAGGAATGCTGCGGAACTGGATTCTGTACAACATCGCCAAGGATAATCTGGACAAAGCAGGATTCCCGGAGATAGCCAGCCAAGTCGAGTCGGGGAAGATTCCTGTCAGATACGTGCCCGAGGCGTTCAAAAAGGGAATATATAAGACGTATGCTGAATATGTCATTTCGCATAAACGGGACCTCCGCATTTTCCACGGACTGATGTTCGAGGAAAAGATCCACCGCTTCCGCGATCTCTGCAAGGATTTCGAGAGCCTGACACGCAAAGAGATATTCGCGAAACTGGCATCAGATCTGCCTGACATTCAGCAGGAAGCCGCAAAAAATTCCGAAATCGGTATTCTGCAAAGAAACCTCAAGAACAGATGCCGCGGGATTTCCCTGAGAAAATTCTTCGACTCAATTCCGAACCTTCTGCCACGGCTGTGCCCTTGTATGCTGATGAGTCCTATCTCCGTGGCGCAATATCTTGATGTCAGGAAAGAAAAGTTCGACCTCGTGATCTTTGACGAGGCATCCCAGATACCGACCTGCGAAGCCGTGGGAGCGATTGCCAGAGGCAACAGCATAATAGTCGTCGGGGACCCGAAGCAGATGCCACCGACCAATTTCTTTTCTATGAATATATTCGACGAGGACAATTCCGAAGTCGAGGATCTTGAGAGCATACTGGACGACTGTCTGGCACTCTCGCTTCCGTCAAAATATCTCAGATGGCACTACAGGAGCAAACACGAGAGCCTTATCGCCTTCAGCAACCGCAAGTTCTATGACAACAAGCTCTTCACATTCCCTTCCACAGATGACCTGACCACCAGAATCAGCTACCAGCACGTGGAAGGCATCTACGACAGAGGTGGCAACAGGCAGAACCGCGCTGAGGCCGAAGCCGTGATCGCTGAGATCAAAACCCGGCTTAAAGACCCAGCGCTGTCGAAAAAAAGCATAGGAGTCGTCACGTTCAACAACAGGCAGCAATCGTTGATAGAGGATCTCCTGATAGACCTGTTCGCCGCCGATCCTTCACTTGAGAAGGCAGCGATGGCCTGTGACGAACCGATATTCGTGAAAAACCTTGAGAATGTCCAGGGAGACGAGCGTGATGTCATCCTGTTTTCCGTTGGCTATGGTCAGGACAAGTACGGGAAGGTATTGCTGAACTTCGGCCCGCTCAACCGGGAAGGAGGGGAAAGAAGACTGAATGTCGCCGTGTCACGCGCCCGCTATGAAATGAAGGTTTTCTCAACCCTCGTTTCCGACCAGATTGATCTTCGCCGCTCTACAGCCAACGGCGTGGCTTATCTGAAATCTTTCCTTGAATATGCCGAGAAAGGCAGATCCGCGCTACTCTACAACTCTGAGGCACCTAACAAACCTGTCGATGGGTTCGTGATGGAAGTCGCTTCCGAACTCCGGAGATCCGGTTTCGATGTCAGAACGAATATCGGCTGCTCAGGCTATCGTGTCGACATCGGTGTCGTCAACCCTAGAAATGGCACCGACTATATCCTCGGAATCCTCTGCGACGGCTACGGCTACTCCGCCTCAAAGTCAATGCGGGACCGTGAGATCATCCAGACCGGCATCCTTGAGTCCCTCGGTTGGAGAATAACCCGCGTCTGGTCCACGGAGTGGTGGAATGACAAGGAGGAAGCGCTGAGAAGACTGAGCACCGAGATCCAGAATACGATATCACAAGTAGATACGATATCACAAGTACAATAAAAAGAAAAGTCTCACAAGAATAACTTCTTACGAGACTTTCTGCGGTGCGGAAGGGACTCGAACCCTCGACCTCCGGCGTGACAGGCCGGCATTCTAACCAGCTGAACTACCGCACCCTGCGACTTTGCATCCGTTGTTTCTGATTGTTTTCCTGAATGCGGATGCAAAGATAGGCATTTTTCCTTTACTTGCAAACTTTTTTACTTAATTTCTATGATTTTTTTTGCCTGAGGCACTTCCTGCTTCTGAACCTTAGGGATGTTTACCTTGAGGACACCGTTGACGACAGAGGCATTAATCTTCTCTCTTTCAACATCATCCGGAAGAACCATAGTCTGCTGGAACTTTGAATATGAGAACTCACGTCTCAGATAGTGTCCGTGCTTCTTTTCTTCATTGTTCTCCTCTTTCTTCTCCATATTGATGACAAGATCGCCATTGTCGTCAAGGCTTACCTTGAAATCATCCTTGGTCATACCCGGAGCCGCAAGCTCGATGTCGTAGCTCTTTTCGTTTTCTAATACATTGATCGCTGGAGCCGTGGCGTTTGTCCTGGCCATCCAATCGTTGTCAAAGAAATCATTGAAAAAGTTCGGTAACCAATTCTGGTTGTTGTACTTTTTTGATACTGGTAACATAATCAAATCTCCTATTTTTTTGTTTTTACTTTATCTTTCCACCCGTTCTTTCGAGCGGGACATCTAAGGTTTAATCAATCCGTATGCCACCACCCATAAAGTATCAAAAAGACGACAGTTTGTCACGATTTTGTGACAAACTGTCTCATTTCACTGTCATTATGTCGAATATACCCCTAAAAAGGCTTCTTGAAGTTCTTGGCCAGCCCTCCGGCGCTGGTCTCCTTATAAAGAGAAGGCAGGTCCTTGCCGGTTTGCTTCATCACCTCCACCACGTGGTCAAAGGACACACGATGCTTTCCGTCCGAAAAAGCAGCGTAAAGGTTCGAATCCAAAGCCCTTGTGGCAGCGAAAGCGTTCCTCTCGATGCAAGGGATCTGTACAAGGCCGCAGATCGGATCGCAGGTCATCCCGAGATGATGCTCAAGCCCCATCTCAGCCGCATATTCAATCTGTGAAGGACTGCCGCCGAACAATTGGCACGCGGCGGCTGACGCCATAGCGCAGGCCACACCTACCTCACCTTGACAGCCGACCTCAGCGCCGGAGATGGAAGCGTTACGCTTGACGATGTTTCCGATCAGGCCAGCGGTGGCCAGAGCGTGAAGGACTCTTGTATCCTTGAACTCGTGTCCTTTGGCAAGGTGATAAAGCACACCAGGCATAACCCCGCTCGACCCACAGGTAGGAGCCGTGACGATGATGCCTCCGGAGGCATTCTCCTCGCTGACGGCAAGGGCGTAGGCATAGACCAGTCCGCGGGTCTGGAGAGTCTGTTTGTAGCCCGTCGCCTTCACGTAATATGTAGGAGCCTTTCTCGGCAGGTTCAAAGGCCCGGGAAGGACACCCTCGTGATCGATACCCCTCTCAACGGACGCTTTCATAGCCTCCCATACTTCCTGAAGATAGTCCCAGATATCCGGGCCTTCGCACAGGTCCACATATTCCCAATAATTGCGTCCCTTATCCTCGCACCATTTCTGGATTTCCGCAAGATGGTCCATATCATAGACATCCGGTGTCGAAAAGCGGTCGTCAGGCTTGCCCTCAGACAGCGCTCCCCCACCCACGCTGTAAACCGTCCATTCATCAGTCTGATTGCCTTCCGCATCAAAAGACTTGAAATTCATTCCGTTAGGATGAAAAGGAAGGAATATGTCCGGTTTCCAGACAATCCGCACAGGGGCTATTCTTTCCAGCACCTCAACTATAGCCACATCGGTCATATGCCCCTTGCCGGTCGCCGCGAGACTGCCGTACAGCGTGACCTCGAATGAAGCCGCGTCCAAATGCCGCTCCGCGAAATCCTTGGCCGCCTTGTTCGGCCCCATAGTGTGACTGCTGGACGGCCCCTTGCCTATCCTGTAAAGTTCTTTAAGTGATTTCATAATTCTCGTTTATATTCCTCAAGACTATTGATTTATGAATATATCGACGCTTCCCTACCGCATCTTAACAGCCCGCACGGCGCATTTCTGACAAAGACGGGCATCCTTAGGAGTGATGCTGTACTCAGTGTCACGCAGAAGATAACCGTTGCCAAGGACGGATTTGCCGAGAGTAGGCTTGATCAGAGTCTCAAACCACGCGCAGGCGGCGATGTAACGGCCGAACTGCCTTGTCAGATGATAGCCGTCACGGGTCAGCTGATAGACCTTGCTTGTCGCCGGGACCTCATCCTGATTGTTAAGGCGTGTTCCGCGGGCGATCTGGACAGCGTCACCGCTTGGGATCACGACAGGAAGGTTGAACTCAGCCGAAGCGCGTCTGACGCAATCCACAATTCCGGAATACATCTTATCCTGGTCATTATCGTACAGCCTGAACATTCCGTGTTCCGAATTGGAGGCATAGGCCCACGTCTCGTGCCAGACTATGGCCGCATCAGGATTCAGAGCCTCTTTCCTTATGATATTCATCAGCTTAGGGATCCATTCCTGATAAGTGTCATACAACCCGGTACGTCCGGATGTCTCCTGCATAGTGATGATGTCCCACGGCTCGTCCTTGAGTCCGTCAAGCATAGTGGCGTTCTTACGTACAAGCGTCCAGTGGTTCTTCGTTGACTTTGAATACGTGTAGTCCGCAAGTTCCTCGGAATATTCCTTGCAATGCCTTTCCAACGAGCAGCCGCCTATGTAGAGCCTTCCCACTATCACATTGTGGATGCCGGCTGCCTCCAGAAGGCCGGGAAGATACTCGGTGCCATCGTCCGAAAAGCTGTTGCCTACCGCAAGGATCCTGAGCGTGTCAGGATTCTCCGGAAGAGGATAATTCACAAACCGCTCCTGGGCGCCAAGCCCGGTCAAAGCCAGGCACGTAAAAAGAATACAAAGAATATGTCTCATCGTTTTCTATAATTTTACCGCTAAGATACGACTTTAATTTGAAGAATATCACTAAAAGTTGTTCCCCGGGAAACGTTGGTAACATTCCCGGGGAACAGACATATTCGTAAAGACCGTCAGATTCAGAAAGTGATCCTGAACAGGTCGCCTTGAGCCTGTATATAGAGGTCGCCCTTGTAGTAGGCGCAGTCCTCAAGCTCGCCGAAGGTGGCCTCCCTCAAGTCGATGACATTCTGCATAGTGCGGGTGTTCAGATTCCAGACATAGAGGATTGAAGGCTGCTTCTCCTTTCCGAATCCGGTCGGCATAAACAGCTGGCCGTTCTTGATGAAAAGTCCCTGTCCTATCGGATTGAAGTGGGTCTGGTAGGTGTCCTCGATGAGATAATTCTCCAACAAATCGTCCTTTGTCAAGGTCACGAGGCCGTCCGTGGACTCGTTCAGTTTCGGAATGCGGAACTTCACGATGCGGTGGCGGTTCAGGGCGTTGGTGTTGTCAACGGTGTTGCCGTAGCCGTAAAGGTAGTTGTTGTCCGGATCGATGACCCACTGGAGGGCGTAGCCGAAAAGATGGTCGGTGTCCTTGAAGTAGATCGTCTGCACAAGTTCGGATGACTTCAAGTCGTTGGCGACACGCTCGACGTAAAGCACATCCTTGCGGCCGTTGATCGGATTCCTGTTGCACTGGCTGACGTACAGAAGAGGAAAACGATCCTCCTTGTCGAAGAACGTGCGGCCGAACGTGGCCACATTCGCGTGGTTCACCTTGTCGTAGCTGGCGAGCTTGAACGGCTTGCACTCCCTCGTGATCTTCTTGCCGTCAATCTTATAGACGGTCAGCCAGCCGGAGTTCTGGCAACTGAAGATGTAGTCTCCCCAGATGTCCATTCCCTGATAGGCCTCCTCGTCGGTGCCCTGAAGCTTGAGCAGATGGTCACACTTGAACGTGTGCTCGGTAAGGTTTACGGGAGCTCCGGTGTAGGTGTACTGTCCGGAAGCGGCCGGCTGCGCGAGGAGCGAAGCCGGAACAAGCAATGATGCCAAAAGAATATACCCTTTCATATTACTAAAAATTTATAAATATACTTGTTCAATCCGGGAGACTTCGGAGAAGCGCCCCGAGATAAGGCAGCAAGGTGAACAACATCAGCGCCTTGTCCTTCGCCAGAACCACACGGAGATGCTTCAGGGCGGCATAGATGTGGTTCTCGACCGTGCTGAGCGAGATTCCGAGCCTTGCGCTGATGTCCTTGTTGGGGATGTCCTCGATGTAGCTCAGCCTGAACACCTCACGGCATTTAGGCGGCAGACCGGAAATCGCATCCTCCAAGTTCTTTCGCAAGTCCCCCTCAAACAGGTTGCGCATAACCGGATTCCTCTCCGGATCGGCACCCTCAAGCCCCAGCACAGCTATCCGCACATCGTTCCATTCCCGGTACTGCCTCAACAGGTTCTCCTTTCTGAGATAATTCAAAGCCCTGTTGTAAACAGCCCTCATCAGATAACTCCGCACCGAGGAGACATCCGTTATCCCCTCCCGGTTTCTCCAGAACGAGAACAGAACATCCTGGACAGCGTCATCCGCCCATTCATCCGGCAGAAAAACCCTCGCGTACGACATCAGAGCCGGCAACTCTTCCTTGCAGAAATCATTGAACGCCTCTCTGTCGCCTTTTTGTATTCCTGATATTAAGTCTGTTCTAGTCATAACGGTCTCGGAACGCCACAAAATTAGTCAATAAAATCGATATGCAATCCCAAAGAAGATAAAAATTCCATTCCATCGCCAAAACGTTGAAATAATTTGAAATCCATTAGGTGTTTTTGCCGCCAAGTGTGTAAATATTATGTTAGACATAGTTAATATCGGACAAAATGGAAATTCCTGAAGAATATCTCGGACTGGCGCTACGTTACCTCCGAGGAGAGGCTAATGACTCTGACAAAGAGATTTTGATTCGTTGGTTGGAAGAAGACCCAAGGCGGAAGGAGGACTTCGCGGCCCTGTCTGCCATCTACAAGACCCCGGGCATTCTGAAGTCCGAGGACGAGCATACCTCACGGATGCTTTCCCGGCTCAACGCGAGGATCGACTCCGAAGAGGAGATTACGACTCATAAACGGAAAGCAGGAATATTCAGAATCCTTTGGATGTCAGCCGCTTCCGTCGCAGCCATATTCATTATTGGAATCGGGGTGCATTGGTTTGGAGGAACAGGTGCCAGAGACTATGAATATACCGCATATTCCAACACTTCGGATGATGTGGCCGCCATAATGCTTGATGACAGCACGAGGGTTTGGCTCGGCACCAAGTCCTCGATTCTGTACAACACGGACGCGAGGAATGCCGAACGCGTCGTTAAACTGACTGGTGAGGCCTACTTCGACGTGCACCGCGACACTTCCCGTCCTTTCATAGTAAAGACAGGATTGCTTGATGTGAGAGTGCTTGGAACAGCGTTCTGTGTCGAGGCCGACGAGATCTCCGGGAAGGTGTCCGTGCTTCTGGAAAGAGGCTCTGTGCGACTGCAAAGTCCTGAGGGTATCGGGCTTGTACGTCTCTCCCCTGACCAGAAGGCCGAGCTCGACACCGGCACGGGGGACCTTTCAGTCGAGCCAATGGGAGCCGTGCCCTACATCGTCCAACACTACAACAAGGTGGCTCTCCAGCAAGTGTCGCTCCGCGACATCATCTCACACATCGAGCGGATGTACGGTGTGAGGATTACGGCGCGGACTCCTGTGGACACCACCAGGAAATACAATCTCAACTATAAGCGTACCGACAATGTCGGCGAGTTCGTAGAGACAGTCCAGGCGCTCACGGGAGCCAGCCTGACAATCAGCGATAATGACTGATCAACTAAACATTATAATTAACTAATCAAAAAATGAGACATTCAATCTTTTCAAGACTGGGAGTCCTTGCGGCCGTTCTGGCCGTCTGTCTCGGTTTCTCGACGACAGCGTCCGCGCAGAGCACGGCAAGGAAATCCTACAATCTCAGCCTGACTGTCAAATCAGCCACCGTGAAATCGTTCACCGACGAGTTCACGAGGAAAACCGGAGTTCTGTTCTCTTACGAATCGGATCTGGCGCAAAGGCAGATGGGAGACATCAGGATCGAGGCCAAGGACGCGTCCCTGACATCGATTCTGGACGATGTTTTCGGAAGGCAGGTTTCCGGATTCCATTACAAGATGATGAACAGCACCGTCGTGCTGTCCTACGAGCAGCCTCAGACTGGCAAGCCCGGGAAAGCCATCACTGTGACGGGCACCGTGACCGACACGAGCGGAGAGCCGCTTGCCGGCGCGGGTGTGATGATCAAAGGCACGGCCTCCGGCACCACGACAGACCTTGACGGCAGATATTCAATAGAAGTCAGCCCTGACGCCGTGCTGGAATATTCCTTCATCGGCTTCAAGAACCGCGAGGAGAGTGTGAGAGGACGCGGGGCGATCGATGTGACCATCTCCGAGGACGCGAATGTCCTTGACGACGTGGTGGTCGTAGGCTACGGCACGCAGTCCAGGAAAACCTTGACCACAGCTATCTCCAAGGTGGACGGCAACAGCATCTACGCTGCTCCAGTCTCCTCGATCGGAGACGCCCTGAAAGGCAAGGTCACCGGCCTCAGGGTCGCCACCAACAACGCCGTCTCCGGCAACGCCCCGCGCTTCCTTATCCGTGGAGGCTCCTCCATCACCTTGAGCAACGACCCGATCGTCATCGTGGACGGCGTGACAAGGGATATGGACGACCTCAACCCTAACGACATCGAGTCCATCGAGGTCCTAAAGGATGCGGCCTCGGCCGGCATCTACGGAGCCCGCGCCTCCAACGGTGTGATCCTCGTGACCACCAAGAAAGGCAACTCCTGGGAGAAGCCTCGCATCACATTCGACGCGCAGGTCGGCTGGTCATCCCCTTCCCGCAAATGGGATCTGATGAACGCCAAGGAGTTCCTGTCGTTCGTCCGTCCGGCCATCGCGCAAGGTCCTAACGGCCAGTTGGTCCTGGACGGAGCTAACGCCGCCGGAACCGGCAACAAAGACACCGACATCTACACGACCAGATATATGGAGAAAGGCGAGGAGCTGCAAGCCGGTTGGCAGTGGATGTACGATCCGGTCAATCCTGACAAGGTGCTGACGTTCACCGACACGGACTGGCAGAGCAAATGGTTCACCAACGCTCTCTGGCACAAGGAATATGTCGGCGTGAACGGCGGCTCGCAGAATATGAAGTACGCCGCTTCGGTAAGTTACCTTTCGGATGACGGTATGGTGGCGATGAGCGGCTACAAACTGTTCACGATGCACGGCAACACCTCGTTCAACATCACAAGGAATCTGGAGGCCTCGACGACCTTCGACTTCTCTAGGTCACTGAAGAACCCGCTTACCGGCAACTATTTCAACGCCATCGGCCGAGGCATTATGATGAGCCCTACGAACAAGGAGTTCTACGAGGACGGAAGATGGGTGACCGGCGGAACCAACAAGAACCAGCAGTCAGCCTCATTTTACGAGGCTTTCTACGACAGGGAAATGGCCCAGAACCGTTTCGGAGGCAATTTCAAACTCGTGTGGAGCATCTTCGACGGCCTCAAGGCCACCGCGCAGTACGCTGTGTTCGACGACAATTACCGGGGCAGCTACTACGCCTACGGCCAGATCGGGGACACTCCGAACTACATCTCGACAGACCGCTCGACATCCGAGACCAGAACCGAGACGCTGAAAGACTCGTTCACAGCCTACCTGAGCTATGACAAGGAGTTCGGCAGGCACAACATCAGTGCCACCGCAGGCTATGACTATATGTCGTGGAGGTACTGGTACCTTACCGCCAACGCCACCGGCTCGGTCTCAGACAAGGTGCCGATTCTGGATTCCGGTGTCAACTTCACCGCTTCCAACCAAGACACCAAGCAGGTGCTGATCTCGTACTTCGGACGTGTCAACTACAACTATGACAACAGGTACATCCTCTCGGCCACAGTCAGGGCCGATGGTTCGTCCAAGTTCGCCGCCGGCAACAGATGGGGGTACTTCCCTGCCGGCTCGTTCGCCTGGATCATCTCAGAGGAGCCGTACTGGAATGTGGACAGGAATGTGATGAACACTTTCAAGTTCCGCGCTTCCTACGGTCTGACCGGCAACAACGGAATCGGCCTGTACGACACTTACGGGGCGTTCTCGTCCTCGCTGTACGCAGGCAATTCGACACTTCTCCCATCCACGATGCAGAACAAGGGAATGAAGTGGGAGACCACCACGCAGCTGGATCTCGGTCTGGACTTCGGTTTCTTCAACGACCGTCTCCGCATCGTTATGGACTACTACAACAAGAGGACCGACGATATGCTCTTCAGCATCACTCTTCCGGACACCGGCTCGCTCGGCTCTGTGAAGGCAAATGTCGGCAGCGCCAGATTCTACGGATTCGAGATCGAGGTGAACTCCGTCAATGTCCAGACAAGGGATTTCTCCTGGACGACAGGCCTGACATATTCATTCAACAAGAACAAGGTGCTGTCGCTTCCTGACGAGTACAAGTACACCGACCTTGACGGCAAGGATGCCTGGAGGATCGGTGGCTACACTATGTCAGAGAGCGGTGAGCGCTTCGGAGGCACCGCCGTCGGAGAGCCTCTCGGACGCATCTGGGGCTACAAGATCTCGCATATTCTCCAGACCGACGCTGAGGCCGCCGCAGCGCTGTACGACAGCCAGTCGCACGGCTACCGCAGGTCCGACGGTCTGTCCATTCAGGGACGCAAGGACGCAGGTGACTACGAATGGTGCAACCGCCCGGGCTCTAAGAAGACAGCCGACGGCAGGGAGCAGATCGACGCGGAGGATATGTATTGCCTCGGCAACGTGATGCCTCACTCCATCGGAGGAATTATGAACACCTTCAAGTACAAGAACCTGTCGTTCTCGTTCTACCTTGACTATGCGCTGGGACATTCAATCTACAACTATATGAAGTCCCGCTTCTTCCAGAGCACTCTCGGCAACTCCAACTCCAACCTTGACAAGATGGTCTATGACTGCTGGCGTTATCCTGGGGACAACAACGCCAAGTATGCGAGGTTCTTCCCGAACGACCCTGACTATGGCAACAGAAACTTCTCCAGAGCCTCAGACTTCAACGTCGAGAAAGCCGATTATCTGTGCCTTAGAGATGTGTCAATCTATTACGACTTTCCTGAAAAATGGGTAAAGAGCCTCTGGATCAAGAAACTCACCGTAGGCGTGACCGGTAACACCCTCCACTACTGGACAGGCGTGTCCGGTTCCATCAGCCCTGAGACCGGTATGGGAACCGGCTCCGGAGATTCGATGTACTCGTCCGTGTCCACCGGAGCCTCGGCCAATTCAAGCATAGCCCCGGCCGCAAGAAAGATTTTGTTCAATGTCAAGATAACCTTCTAATTATGAGACACAAGAATATTCTTAAATATTTACTGATGGCCACGTCCGCCCTGTCATTGCTGTCCTGCAACGGGGATCTCGATGTGATGCAGGACAACAAGCTGTCCGCCAGCAATATGTGGACAACACCGACGGATGTCATCCAATCGACCTACGGAATCTACGAGCGTATGCGTTCCAATTTCGTCGACGGTTATGTCAATGTCTTTTACTGGGGTGAGGTGCGTGTCGGCAACTATATGTGGGGGCCGAGCCTTGAGTCCAGGGTTCAGGACAACGATATGATCTCGGTGCGCACCAGCACGATGAACGCCTCCACCAGATCGACCGTCTGGTCGGGCCTTTACACGACCATCGACCAGGCCAACGCCGTACTGAAATACGCCGACAAGGTAGATATGTCCGAGTCCGACAAGGGATTCGCGGTCGGTCAGGCGGCCTTCGCAAGGGCATATTGCTACTTCTGGGCCGCAAGACTGTGGGGCGACGTACCTCTCAACCTTGTCCCTATCGAGTCCGTAAACCAGCCGGAGACCTATCCGGTGCGCGCGCCCAAGGCGGATGTCTATGCCCAGATCGGCAAGGACATCGAGACAGCCGTCGCCAACGCCTCCTATCTCGGAACCGACAAGTACTTCGCGACGGCTGACGCGGCGAATATGCTGAAAACCGAGTACGGCCTGTGGATGTACACGACCCAGAACGGCGGGGACTCGTACCTGAACCTTGCGTCAGACGCTCTCTCAGCCATCGGGATCTCATCCGGAAGGCTTCTTCCGAAATATTCGGATGTGTTCAACCGTGACAACAAACGCAACACTGAGGTTGTGTTCGCGCTGATGAACAACCAGCAGGAGAAACTCACCGGCGGCTATTACGCCTATTTCTATCATCCGAGCAACCTTATCGCATCACAGTACAGGAACAATCCGGTGCCGGTAAGTTCCACCCAGTGGTGGAGTTACTCCCGTGAGTTCATCGATGTTTTGAACAAGAGCAAGGCCGAGCACAACGACTCCAGAGTGGAATGCAACCTCGGCGAAGGCGAGTACGGAGCCTCCGGGCAGACCCTGACCTGGCCGAACAAGTTCCTCGGGGATATGTCCAAGCAGCCGGTGGTCGAGGACTGCGACCTTCTTTACTACCGCTACGCCTACGCAGTGATGATGGACGCGGAGTTGAAATATTACAAGAAAGACTACACCGGGGCACTGGCGTCGCTGAACATTATCGCGAAAAGGGCCTACGGAGTCGAGGACTTCTACAAGACCGCCACAAGAGACGCGGTTCTGGAAGCCCTTGTCAATGAATATTTCCTTGAGTTCCCTGCCGAGGGTGTGATCTGGTGGCCGCTCATCCGCCTGGACAAGATCTGGGACTACAACCCTGACCTTCTTGCCAAGAAGCAGAAGAATCCGAACATTCTCCTCTGGCCAATCTCCAAGTCCGCGAGGAACAAAAACTACAAACTCACCCAAACGGAAGGATGGGACTAATTTAAATGAATATTACAATGAAATTCAAGAATATATTACTTCCCGCCACTCTGGCAGCGATAGTTTTGTCAGCCTGTGGGGAAAAGATAGACCCTTCTGAGATCGATTCCACAACAAGGATCTCCCTGTCCAAGGATATTCCCGTATTTACCGCTGAGGGCAAGACAGCCGACGGTGAGGATGCCTACCGCGCCATTGTCACAATCGTGCAAGGCAACAAGATCAACGGACTATCTTGGGACTACACTCTTGAGGATCCGAAGCAATGCGCCGAGGTGAATGTCACGGATGTCGCCGAGGAGTTCATAGGCACATTCGAGGGTGATTCCAGAACCGTCACGGAGAAAGGATTGGTTGTCAAGGTGAAGGCCAATCCTGAATATAAGAGGACATTCACTCTGACCGTAAAGGCCGCTGACGGAACCGAGCGGTCCTACGAGTTCACCCAGAAAGGTGAGAAGGCCGACGCCGAGGTGACCACCAAGACCAAGGACGTCGAGTTTTTCGCCGACGGAGGCGAGCAGGTCATCGAGTACACCACCAATATGGGGGACGCTTATTCATTCTCCGTGGATTACGAGGGCGAGAGCAAGGATTGGCTGACATACGAGGCGACCGAAGCCGGTTCCGTCAAACTGACAGCCTCAAAATGGACCGATCATATCAACGTCCGCAAGGCCGTGCTTCACATAACTGTCGGATCGGCCGAAACCAGTCTTGCAACGGTTGACGTGCCAGTGACACAGCTCGCCGCGGACATATATTACTTTATGTACGGCACTTCCGCCTCCGGTCTCGCCATCGACAAGGCTTTGCAGATGACCAAGGAAAGCGAAGGCGTTTACAGCGTCAAGGCTTACTTTATGAGCGCCACGGACGGCGGCAACACTGTGATATTCAATCAGGATTCCCGTGTGCTGTCATATCCTTGCTATGCGCTTGCGAAGGATGGTTCCGTCGCCACGATCGAGTCTGCGTCCTCAGCCTTGCCTGAAGGCCCGGAAATCGATGTTGACGGTCTGCGTTCCCTCACCGTAAACTTCAACGACAAGGTATGGACTTGGGACAGGATCACGACACACAACTGTATGCCTGATTCCGAAGTGTCCAAGTACAAGACCAAGGCGTTCATCGCCAGGGACGGCTCGATGAAGGTCTGGATGGTCGAGAATATGCGTTGGAACGGAGGCGACATCAAGCCAAGACTCGGATCGCCGATGATCCCTGCCGCGACCGGAGTCGGATCAAAAGGAACAGGAGGCTATGCGGCAGCGGCGTTCCCGTCATCGTGGGATGACTCCAAATTGAATATGGCCTACGAATGCACTGAAATCGGAGGACAACTCGAAGGAAGTGATGAATATGGCCGTATCTACGCTTTCTCCGAGATGGTGACAGGCATCCCGACCAACGGAATCGGCTTCGCCCGCAACGAGGTTGTGCCTAAGGGCTGGACAGAAGGATGCGAGATCACCGACGCTGTCGGTGATACCTACACCATCGAGTACCTCAAGAATAATTCCGCCGGCACATTCTCCGGAAACAATGCGGACGATGAGGAAACCCACCCTACCTTAAAGATGCAGATTCAGGGAATATGTCCGTACGGCTGGCACATCGCCAACGCTTCTGACTGGCTGGACATCGCCTACGCCGCAAGCAAGGCCTCCGCTGGCCACTCGTTCCCGATGCAGGAAGACCAAGTCACGTACAAGCAGTTCACAACAGCCTCAGGCACGGCCGTGAACAACAATCCTGTCTCTCCACGAGGCATCGGAAACCTTGCCGCCTGGCTCAGGAACAACAAATGGTGGAAAGTCGCCGTGTCCGACGGAGCCGACGAGTTCGGATTCGAGTACTTCCCTCTCGGCTGGCGTTATATGACCCAAGGCTACCAGTGCTATGGTGTCAGGGCACAGACCTGGGTGCCGCTGTTCTTCTCTGACAAGGCACTTTACAGAGTCAATGTGATTCTGGACAACACCGTGACCTACGCGGAGATGACCAACATCGACAACGGACAGGCGATAATGCCGTTCCGCTGCGTGAAGAACTACAAATAATCAGAAATATGAATATTAAATCCATAAAACCGATTTGGTCATTTTTGGCGGCGGGACTTCTGTGCCTGGCGTCTTGTGGTAAGGATGAACCGGATCCAGGGCCTGTCTGGCCCGATGATCCGGAGACTCCGGAAGAAGTGGCCGACAAGCCCGAGGACTGCGGCAACATCGTGGTCGCCCACAGAGGCGGGTCATCGGAAGCCGGGAATGCCTATCCTGACAATTCGATAGCATCACTGCGCTATGCAATGAGTCTGAAATGCTACGCCTCCGAGTGCGATATCTATTGGACAAAGGATGACAAGGTGGTGGTCGCGCACGCCGACGCTGACTACAGGATCAACGGTCTGCATCCTTGGGAGGCCACGCTGGAGCAGTTGAGGGCCGCCGGCAACCTGGCAAACGGGGAGACACTTCCGGACCTGGAGATGTTTCTCGACGAGGTGATGAAGAAAGGCAGCTGCACACGGCTTTGGCTGGACATCAAGAACATAAGCGGACAGACAGCCTATCCGATCAATGCCTGCCGCAAGGCGTGCGAAATCATCAAGGAGAAGAAGGCCAAGAATTTCGTGGAGTTCATCTGCACGTCAAACGCCACTGTGATGGCTTCGTCATATTCATTCGCCACTGCGGTAGGTGTCAACATCGGCTGGATGGCGAACCAACCGGCCTCCACTTACAAAAGCAAAGGTTACAATTGGGCCAATCTCTCCACTGAATATATGACACGTGGAGGAGGAGCGCGTACCGTCGAGGAGTTCATCAACGCCGGAGTGGCACTCAGCGTGTTCAATCCGGATGATGACGCCACGATGGACTACTACATCACCTACGCCCCTAAGATGAAAGCCATCTGCACAAACTACCCTAAGAGACTCCTGTCCAAGATGGGCAAGTAGGACTCGGTCGCTGAGCCTGTCGAAGCGACTTATGATCACAAAAAAGAGGAGCGGCCTTTCGGTCGTTCCTCTTTTATATTTTAGCCCCATCTTTTGCCCCCTCGGAGCAAAGCGACCGAAGGGGTTTCGGGGAATCCTTTCCCCGTGCCCCTCGGGGCCGTCACGCAGTGACTGGGGGTTGAATATGAGCAGTAAAAAAGAAAGGAGGCTATTTCTAGCCTCCTTTCTTTTTTACTGCTCGTCAGGGCCTTGGTCATCCGGGCCATTCTGCGGGCCTTGCGGACCAGCCTGAGGGCCATAAGGGTTCTGAGGTCCCTGCTGGGCACCTGCCTGGGCGGCGCGGTTCATATCCTCAGAAGCGGCGTTCCAAGCCTTGGTGAGTTCCTCGGTGTAGCGGTCGATGTCAGAGATGTTCTGATTCTTGACAGCCTCCTTGAGGGAACCGAGGGCGGATTCGATGGCTGACTTCTTGTCAGAAGGAATCTTGTCGCCGTAGTCCTTCAGATTCTTGTCGGACTGGAAGCAGAGAGCGTCGGCGTTGTTGATCTTGTCAACCTTCTCCTTGGCCTCCTTGTCGGCGGCCTCGTTGGCCTTCGCCTCGTCACGCATCCTCTGAATCTCATCGTCTGACAGACCTGAAGAGGCCTCGATCCTGATGTTCTGCTCCTTGCCGGTAGCCTTGTCCTTGGCGGACACGTTCAGAATACCGTTGGCATCGATGTCGAAGGTAACCTCGATCTGAGGTATTCCTCTCGGAGCCGGAGCGATTCCGTCAAGATGGAACAGACCGATCTCCTTGTTGTCCTTCGCCATAGGACGCTCACCCTGAAGCACGTGGATCTCAACTGAAGGCTGGTTGTCAGCCGCGGTGGAGAACACCTGAGACTTGTGGGTAGGAATCGTCGTGTTGGACTCGATGAGCTTTGTCATCACACCACCGAGGGTCTCGATACCGAGTGACAGCGGAGTGACATCAAGCAGAAGGACATCCTTCACATCACCTGCGAGCACACCACCCTGAATTGAAGCGCCAATGGCCACAACCTCGTCAGGATTGACGCTTCTGTTAGGCTCCTTGCCGAAGAACTCCTTGACAAGTTCCTGTACCTTAGGGATACGTGTGGAACCGCCGACGAGAAGAACCTCGTCAATGTCGGAAGCGTTCAGACCGGCATCCTTGAGCGCCTGACGGCAAGGCTCGATGGATCTCTGGAACAAGTTGTCGCAAAGCTGCTCGAACTTAGCCCTGGTAAGAGTCTTTACAAGGTGCTTTGGAATTCCGTCAACCGGCATGATGTAAGGCAGGTTGATCTCGGTCGATGTCTGGTTGGACAGTTCGATCTTGGCCTTCTCAGCGGCTTCCTTCAATCTCTGAAGAGCCATAGGGTCTTTCTTCAGGTCGATTCCGCCGTTCTCGTTGGCGAATTCCTGAGCGAGCCAGTTGATGATCTCCTGATCGAAGTCATCACCACCAAGGTGGGTGTCACCGTTGGTTGACTTCACCTCGAATACTCCACCACCCAACTCAAGGATGGAAATATCGAATGTACCGCCACCAAGGTCATACACAGCGACCTTCATGTCCTTGTTCTTCTTGTCAAGACCGTAGGCAAGCGCGGCGGCCGTAGGCTCGTTGATGATTCTCTTGACATCAAGTCCAGCGATCTTACCGGCCTCCTTTGTGGCCTGACGCTGTGAGTCAGAGAAGTAGGCAGGAACTGTGATGACAGCCTCTGTCACCTCCTGGCGCAGGTAGTCCTCGGCTGTCTTCTTCATCTTCTGAAGAATCATCGCTGAAATCTCCTGCGGAGAGTAGAGTTTGCCGTTGATGTCAACACGCGGGGTGTTGTTCTCTCCTCTGACAACCTTGTAAGGCACTCTGGCGATCTCCTTCTGAACCTGATCATAAGTCTCACCCATAAATCTCTTGATGGAGAAGACCGTGTTCTGAGGATTCGTGATGGCCTGACGCTTTGCAGGGTTACCGATCTTTCTTTCACCGCCATCGGTAAAGGCTACTACAGAAGGGGTGGTTCTCTCACCCTCATTGTTGATTATAACGGTAGGCTGGTTGCCTTCCATAACCGCAACGCACGAATTCGTGGTTCCAAGGTCAATACCAATAATTTTTCCCATATTCTTTAATCTCCTATTTTTCTTGTTTTGTCCGTCCGTTCCCGTTTCCAAGTCCGGACTTTTTTCTCTCCGACCCCGTTTCCGGAGCCGGACGCAAGGAATATATCGAATGTTATGCCATTATTATGAATATGTCATTTTGTCAGAAAAGTCTTCTTCAGTCGGGCGAGCCAATTGCCTGCCAGCGACAAAACGTCACTTCAAAGCTCAAAAGTGTTGCAGCATAGAGATAAATGGAGGTCTTAAGGAACGAATGTGCCGAATAAAGTCGCCAAATAGGAAAATCGCAAAACAAAGAAAGCGAGAACAAAGGGTTATCCTATGTTCTCGCTTTGATATTTTCAATATCTCCTTACTCTCCGGCCTCTTTGAGACGCTCGGCGTTCTCGGCGATCTGGAGCTGGTTGATGCACTCCTGGATGTCACCGTCCATAAAGACTGGAAGGTTGTACATCGACCAGTTGATGCGGTGGTCGGTCACACGGCCCTGCGGATAATTGTAGGTGCGGATCTTCGCAGAACGGTCACCGGTGGAGACCATCGTCTTACGCTTGGCACCGATCTCGTCAAGATATTTCTGATGCTCAAGATTGTAGAGACGGGTCCTCAACTCCTCGAAAGCCCTGTCTTTGTTCTTGAGCTGCGAACGCTCCTCCTGGCACTGCACTACCAGACCGGTCGGAAGGTGGGTCAGACGCACGGCTGAATATGTCGTGTTGACTCCCTGACCGCCAGGTCCTGAGGAGCAGAACAAGTCGAGGCGGATGTCATCCCATTTGAGATCTACATCGAACTCCCCGGCCTCCGGGAATACGGCCACGGAAGCCGCCGAAGTCTGGATTCTGCCCTGTGTCTCGGTCTGAGGAACCCTCTGAACACGATGTACACCGGACTCATATTTCATAATGCCATAGACACCCTCATCGTTGGATGAGAGTTTGAACACGATCTGCTTGTAACCACCGGCCGTGCCAGGGGTCTCATCGTTGACCTCCAGCTTCCAGCCACGCTTCTCGGCGTACTTGGAATACATTCTGAAAAGATCACCGGCGAATATGGCGGCCTCGTCACCGCCAGTGCCGCCACGGATCTCTATGATGGCGTTCTTGTTGTCATCAGGATCGGCCGGAATCAGGAGAATCTTGATCTGTTCCTCCATCTCCGGAATCTTCGGCTCGATCTCGGCGATCTCGGCCTTGGCCATATCCCTGAGATCCTCATCCTTCTCGTTGATCATAATGTCCTTGGCCTCGGCCAATTCATCGACCATCTTCTTGTACTCAAGACCGGCCTTGATAATCGGTTCCAACTCCTTGTAGTCCTTGTTGAGCTGGACGTATTTCTTCATATCAGCGATCACCTCAGGATCAGCAAGCTGTTTCTGAAGCGACTCGTATTTGTCCTGGAGAGCCAGGATCTTATCGACTAATGTGTTTTCTGCCATATTCAATGGTTAATTTTCTTTAATTCCAGTTCCTTGACCGGTGGCCACTGAGCCTGCCGAAGTGACCTTATAATCATTTGCCAGTCAATGCTTCGGTGCTTCGATGCTTCGACAAGCTCAGCAACCACAAACTCAGCAACCGAGTTAGTATATTCCTAAATCTATATAGACTTCAAGTAGCAGCGGCGGCGCATAAAGAGCTCGTGCTCATACTTACCCCAAACATTGACCGCTCCGTTGGATTCGATCTGCGGGTTGGTGATCGCCCACTTCGTGCCAGCCTTGCGGTATTTCTCCGACATCGCGCAATGGTAGATCGAAGATACCCCCGTGTTCTGCCACTTCGGCACGGCGCCGTTGATCATCAAATCCACCGTGTCGTACTTGAACATCGCCTTCAGCAGATGGAACCAACCAAACGGGAAGAGATGTCCCTTAGCCTTCTGAAGCGCCGGCGAGATAGTCGGGAAAGTGATTCCGAATCCCACAAGCTCCTCATTGTCATCGAATATTATGCTGCTCGTCTTGTCCGAGACGAAACCCAGGACCTCGCTGGCCTCTTCGTCAATCTCCTCCTTGGTGAAAGGAATGAAATTATAGACCGACTTTGCGAAACTCTCATTATAGACATCGAAGAAGTACCTGACCATCTTCTTGTCCTTCTTGAGTTTGTTCAGACTGCCTTCGTGAAGGTTGTACCTCTGCTTCAGAAGCCCTGCTATCCTCGTGATCTTTTCTTGTAGAGGCTGGTCGGCGGCGACCTTGTACTGAAGCCAGTCGCATTCCTTCACATAGCCAAGCCTCGTCACGAAATCATTGTAGTAAGGATAGTTGTACAGACAATTGAAAGGTGGGATGTTCTCAAAACCCTCCACAAGCATTCCCTGTTTTCCAAGGGTGTTGTAGTAAAGAGGGCCGTGAATCTCGTTCATCCCGTTTTCCTTAGCCCACGCCTCCGCCGTGCCGAGAAGAAGTTTGGCCACCTCGAAGTCGTCTATGGTGTCAAACCATCCGAAACGGGCTCTCTTCTTGTCATAGAGCGCATTGTAACGAGGGTTGATCATTCCGCAGATGCGGCCGACAACGGTCTTTCCATCCATCACCATCCACATTTTCCGTTTGCAATATGAAAGTGTGGAGACTTTTGTCAGAGATTTGACCTGGTCACTATGGAGAGCCGGGACATATTGAGGGCAATCCTTATACAATTTGTCAGGGAACTTGATGAATTTCATCAAATCCCTTTTACTCTCAACCTCAACTACTTTATAATCAGGCATAAATATCCATTCTACAATATTCCTTTCGCAGGAAGACATCTACAAATTTAAGAAATAGTCTTGTTTTGGACAAATATGAACCGCCAAAGTTTAACCTTTGGAGTCAATTAATTTGTTCAAAACGAGACATTAAGGCTATTTAACTATCTGAATATCTTCAGATAAGCTTAAATTTACAGTCCTTTAGCCTTTCCTTCATCCCAGATCTCGTCCATCTCGGCGAGAGTCATCTGATGAAGATCCCGGCCTTTGCGTATCGTGTTTTCTTCCAGATATGTGAAACGGCGGCGGAACTTGTCACAAGCGCGGTTGAGCGCCGTGTCCGGATTGAGGCCGTAAAGCCTTGCGGCGTTGATGGTGGCGAACATAAAGTCTCCGAGTTCCTCCTCAGCCCTTTGGGCGGCGGCCTTTCGTTCCTCCTCAGTGGTGGCGGAATCCATAGCGTCCATCTCGGCCTGAAGTTCCCCCTGCTCCTCCTTCACCTTGTCCCAGACCTGACGTTTCTCCTCCCAGTCGAAGCCAACGCCACGAGCCTTGTCCTGCATCGAATATGCCTTCAGGATCGGTGGCATAGCGTCCGGAATCCCGGAAAGGATGCGTTTGTTGCCGCCTTTCTCCTTGGCCTTGAGCATCTCCCAGTTCTCGGAAACCTGCTCCGCATCAGCCACCTTTGTGGTTGAGAACACGTGAGGATGACGGTAGATCATCTTCTCGCAGAGTTTGTTCATCACATCGGCGATGTCGTAGCGGCCTTCCTCCTCCGCTATCTTGGCGTAGAATATCACGTGTAGGAACACGTCCCCGAGTTCTTTCTCAAGGGCCGCCTCATCCTTCTTCATCACCGCATCACTGAGCTCATAAACCTCCTCGACCGTCATCGGCCTGAGGGTGTCGATTGTCTGCGCGTGGTTCCACGGACACTCGGCCCGGAGCCGGTCCATCACCTCCAGCGCCCGCTCGAACGCCTCCAATTTCTTTTCCTTGTTGATCATATTTTGCAAAATTAATAAAATCTTATGAATATGCCCACGTCCGCCCTTGGCCACTCAGGGCAACCGCATCAAATATGAGCCCCACGAAGTAACTCCAAGAGGTAGTCTTG
>CAVBMN010000008.1:0-47084 GCA_963596515.1 bacterium | reverse complement strand
TCTCACCATCGGCGTAGCGCTTGTAGATGTCGTACTGGTAGTCTTCTGAATATGGCTTCTGGATGCATCGGCCAGAAGGCGTGTAGAATCTTGCGACCGTCAGGCGCACTCCGGAGCCGTCGCTGAAATAGACCGGTTCCTGCACGAGTCCCTTGCCGAATGAGCGTCTTCCGATGATGATTCCTCTGTCATTGTCCTGAATCGCTCCTGAGAATATCTCGCTGGACGATGCCGTGGACTCGTTGATGAGCACTGTCAGGTCAACATCCTGAAGGATGCCCTTGCCGTCAGCCTTGTAGTCATCTTTCTTGCGGTGAAGGCCTTGCATATAGACAATCTCATCACCTTTCTTGAGGAACATATCGCTGAGCAGCAGCGCCTGGTCGAAATAGCCTCCCGTGTTGTCACGCAGGTCAAAGATCAGCTTCTTCATTCCTTTCCCAAGCAGATCGACGCTGGCTTGCGAAAACTCTGAATATGTCGTTCTGGAGAACTTGGAGAGCTTGATGTAGCCCGTCGTGTCGTTGATCATAAACGCCGCGTCCACGCAGTGCATCGGAATCTTCCCTCTGGTGATTTCGAACGGGATTGTCTCGCTGCCTCTGCCGACAGTGACGGTGACCTTTGTTCCGGCCGGGCCTTTCATCCTGCGAACCATACTGTCCTGCGGGAATTTCACACCGGCGATGTCCTTGTCTCCGACCTTGAGGATCCTGTCGCCTTTCTGAAGCCCGACTTTCTCGGACGGACCTCCAGGAATGACTTCCAGCACGATGGCAGTGTCGTTCGGGACATTGAACTGGATACCGATTCCATCGAAATTGCCGGCGAGATCGGTCTCCGCCTCTGTCAGTTCAACCGGAGGCATATAGACTGAATGAGGATCCAGTTCTGCCAATGCGGCGGTGATCGCAGCGTCGGTCACTTTCCCTACATTGATCGTGTCAACATAGTTCTTGTCGATCTGGTCAAGGATAAGATTCAGCTTGCGCCAGTCCTGATTCTGCACGCGGAGCATATTCCTTTTCTGCGAATAGGCATTGTAGGCCAGCACCATAAGCGCTCCTACGGCTATTCCCAGGATTGCGATCCAGACGGAAGATATTCGTTTCATCCTAATCTATCTTTTCAACTTTGATTCCGGCCTTGCGGAGCAGGTCAACTCCGTCCGTGAGGCGATATTCATCCTTATAGACGACCCTTTTTATGCCGGCCTGGATAATCAGTTTCGAGCATTCGATGCAAGGTGAGGCAGTTACGTAGAGGGTCGCCCCGAGGCTGCTGTTGCCTGATTTCGCGACCTTGGTGATGGCGTTGGCCTCGGCGTGGAGGACATAAGGCTTTGTGGCTCCGTTTTCGTCCTCGCAGACGTTCTCGAAGCCGGACGGCGTTCCGTTGTAGCCGTCGGAGATGATCATCCTGTCTTTGACGAGGATCGCTCCGACCTGACGTCTCTTGCAGTAGGAGTTCCTGGCCCAGATCTCGGCCATCTCAAGGTATCGTTGGTCAAACTTCTCCATTATTTGTTTCTCTGGTAGAGGTATCTCTTGATGCTCTTCTTCGGCGTTCTCTCGAAATCTTCCGGCATAAATTCGATCTTCTTGATCTTGGCGTAGTTAGGGATCTCACGATTGATCTCCGGCAGCTGTGATGTCAGCGTCTTCTCCAGATCCTCACGGTTCATTCCGTCCAGTTCTCCCTGATGGTAATCCGGGTAAACCAACGCCGTAAGGCCGCCATTGTCTTCGATTACAAGCGAGTCAACGACGTAGGCGAACGAGTTGATCACGGACTCCAGCTCTTCCGGATAGATGTTCTGGCCGTTCGGACCGAGGAACATACACTTGTAGCGTCCTCTTATGTAGAGGTATCCATCCTTGTCGATGACACCCATATCTCCTGTCCTGAGCCATCCGTCCTCTGTGAAGAGATCTTTCGTTGCCTCCTCGTTCTTGTAGTAGCCCAAGGCGATGTTCGGACCGTAGGCCTGGATCTCACCCTCGATGTTTTCCGGGTCAGGGGAGTCGATGCGGATTGACATATTCAATGCCGCCTTTCCACAGGAGTAGAGCCTCTTGTCATCGTAGTGCGCGTATGTGATGATCGGGGCGCACTCGGTCATTCCATAGCCTACAGTATAAGGGAACGCGATGTCCCAGAAGAACTTCTCGATTTCCTTGTTGAATGCGGCTCCGCCCATAATGACTTCCACGAAGTTACCTCCAAATGCGGTCACGAGCTCGCTGCAGATCTTCTTCTGGATCATCTTGTCGATCACCGGAACCTTGAGCAGGGTCTTTATGCTCCCTTTTTCTACCAGCTTCTGAATCTTTGACTTGTAAACCTTCTCGATGATCAGCGGCACGGCGATGATGATGTTCGGCTTGACCTCTGAAAGTGCCTGCATAATGATCTTCGGGCTCGGCACCCTTGTCAGGAAATGCACGTGGGCTCCAATCGTCATTTCGAAAAGGAACTCGAACATCATTCCATACATATGGGCGGACGGGAGCATCGCCACCACGTTTGTCTGGTTGTTCAGTTCCGGAAGCACGTGCTGTGCGAACTGGATGTTGGAGCACAGAGCCCTGTAAGGAATCATCACACCCTTTGAGAATCCGGATGTCCCGGAGGTGTAGTTGATCATCGCCAGCTCGTTAGGGGAGTCCTTGTAGTAGTTGAGGTCCTCCGGTTCGAAGCTGTTCGGATGGCGTTTCCCGAAATATTCATTCATATGCTCCCGCGCCTCAGTGATGCGAGGAACCTTTGAATATAAAAGCTGGAATGTGTTGATTCTCACTACAGCGAACAGTCCTGGCATCTCATCTGCGCTCAACCCCTCCCAAATCACATCGTCCACAAAGAGAACCTTAGCCTCTGAATGGTTGACCAAGTAATGAATATTCCCGGGCTTGAATTCGTGGAGGATAGGCACCGGTACGGCACCGTATGTCATTGTGGCCAGAAAACTTACCGCCCAGTTGACCTGGTTGCGGGCGCAGATGGCCACCTTGTCGCCTTTGTGCAGGAAGCACTTCTCGAATGCGATGTGCAGTTTCTCAATGCGTCTCGCCACATCCCTGTAGCAAAGGCTCACGCCTTGATAGTTGGATAGCGCCAACCTGTCCCAATTCTTCTTGAAGCTCTCTTCCAGAAGCTTGTTCACTGATTCGAATTTGAATTCGTTCATGATGTTCGTTTTTTATTTTCCGGACTTGAAGATTCGTTCCTTTCCGTCATAGCAAACCGCGCTGAACCCTTTGTCCGTTATCTCAATCTTGCTGTCCGGGCGGATCATCTTGTTCCCGTCTCCCTTGACCAAAGGCTCTCCGCCGCTGAACGGAAAGACCATTGTCTGGGCTGATGTCCTGACCATCCAGTACTTTTTACCATTCCCTTCCAGAAGTTCCGGAAGGCTTTTTATAGTCTCATCGGCCGTTATCCCTTTCCAGGAAGAAACCTGCTTCCCGTGCAGGTCATAGTAGCCTACGGTGTTGTCTGTGTGCAGGAGCATCGCGGTGTAGCCTTTCGCTCCCGTGAAATCGTACACGGCGGGACCTGCCGCAATTTTCTTGCCTGTCTCGGCAGGAAATCCGGAAACAAAACGTCCGAGCCTGTCTATCAGGTACATCTGTGATCCGGCCGCGAACAGGTACTGGATCTTGCCGTTGTTGTAGTAATCGACTTCCTGGACGTATCCACAAATCTTCGACTTGAACGGCACTCCCCAGACATCCTTTCCGTTCTCGTCACGCAGACATATTGAAAGATGGCTGTTCTGGTAAAGCGTGTTGATCTTGCCGGTGGCGCTGTTCATCACCTTATAGGGGCCTTCCGGCACATTCACGGTGGTGTCTCTTCCTGACACCGAGTTCGGAACGCTTCCCTTGCTCACCAAAATCCTGTCCAGATTGAAATCCAGACTGACTTTGCCGCCTTCCGTTCCCGCGGAGACCACGACCGGGACGTATGACGCTCCCTTAAGGATATCCCTGCATCCTTTGGCCATCATCGGGCTGAATGTGGCGTCAAGCAGGTTCGGATCCTCGCTGAGAGAGTGATATACCCACGCGCAGCAGTTCCTCTGCGGAACCCTGTCCAAACCTTCCGTTCCGAAACGGGCGGCCAAAGTCTCCTTGATGAAATCTGATTTTGAATATTCCTTAATGCAATCCGCCGCTCCAACCGCGATCCAATCTCCTGCCAAAGCGCAGGCGTCTTCCTCTTCCGCTTTGAATATATTCCCGAATATGGCAGAGGCGAATCCCGTGCATTTCATCCCGCTGATGTCGCTGGCTTTCCGCTTGGTTCCCGGTCGCAGCATCAAAATCTGGCGAAGCTTTTCGCCAAAATGCAGGTTTATGATGGATACTTCCTTGATGTCCAATGCTTTCGCCCATTCTTCGGCGTTTTGTCCGTATTCCTTTCTCTGGGCCGTTAATGTGGCTTCGAACTTGTCAAGACGACTTCTCGAATCAAGGTAATTCCTGTATGCCTTCAGGTATGAAGCGATGTTCCCTATCGGTAGATCGATGATGAAGTCCACGTTTGATGGGACCGCCTCGGCGATTTTAACCTCGGAAGATCCGGCGTGGGTTAGTATATTCAAGTAATATGAAGGTTCGTTTGTGTAGAGCAGTGTGCCTCGCATAGCGACTCCGGCATCTGAGCGTTTGGTTATGCTGAAGGCTGTCCACTCCGCCAGTTCCTTGAAGAAGTTTCTGAATTTGCGGTGCTTTCTTGCGAAATAGGCTCCTATGATGTTGTCTGTGTAGGCGTTGGAAAAGAAAATGACATCGTCACCTGACGTGGCTGAAGCGATTTCCGAGAATCCGTTCGCCTCAAGGATACTGTGCCCTTCCTCCAGATGCCTTATTGATGAGTTTATGATGGTTTCTGATGTGGAGATCAGAAGAAGGTTGCCATTTGTTCTGGTGATGAGCCTTGAGGAGTCGGCATCGGCCAAAAGCCGGCGGAAATCCTCGGTCGTGTCGGCGATGGCCTTCCCTGCGTCTATGATCATAAGCGGAGGAAGATCCTTGCTGTAATGCACCGAGACAATGGCTTGGGCCTTCTTGAGGCTACCGTATCGGTTCGAGGCGATCCTGTCGAATTTTCCCGATGTCAATTCACCGAAGACGGACACTGAGTCGCCGAGATATTCGCAAAGCCTTCCGAAATTCTTGGCACAGAAGACGATGGCCGCATCAGACGGTACCGCCTTCACAAGCTGGTGTGTTTCCAGAAAACGGGAGTCTCCTGTCTTGACGCTGTCAGAGGTGCCTGAATATAATTTCACGACAGCAAAGGTGATTCCTCCTATGAGAACCACCGCTGCCGCTATCAGTATGGTCAGTGTCTTTCTGTTCATCAGCTATATTGACAAATATACGCAATATTATTGAGCAACGAACAAATATACGATGTTTCCTGTCTGTCTTGCCGGTGCGGTTCCGGATGCGGAGAACCGGGAAAGCCTTGCCGCCCTTATCGCAAAGTCCCTCAGGCACTTGTCGTCAGAGGAAACCTCGTCCTGAACTTTCGCGTTCAGAACCTTTCCGGAAGGGTCCACAGTGATGATGACCGTGACGTGGCCGGCTCCAAGACATCTGTAGGCCGGTATCGATAGTTTGCTCGCTTTCCTGCCATCAAGTTCGTATGAGACGACGGATGGTCCTTGGTAGGATGATTTTTTTCGCTCTTCTTTTGGCTGGCTTGGTTTGCTGACCGCGGCGTAATCCTCATCCGGCTCATCGAACTTCGGGCCGTTCTTAAGATCCTGTGCCAGTTTCTCGGCATCCTTGTAGAGCTCCTCGGCGTTGGTGTTGCGGTCGTCCTTGAGCGCACCTCTGTCCACGGCCACATTCCTGACAGGTACTCCGGCCGCCTCTGCCAGCATACGGTCAAGCCTTTCGCTGACCTCTTCCTTGAGATTTCGCTCAGCCCTCTCCTTCTCGACCTTTTCCTGTTTCGAGAAGTCCAACACGAATGTGTTCTCTCTTTTCAACGCGGATGAGATCTGACAGACAAGCAGCACGATCACTACCGCCAGATGGAATATGACGGTAATATACAATCCTGCCTTGTCGTCGCTCTTCATAGCATTGATTTTCTTTGGAATATTCCCGAATCTCCGGTCGCGGCCTATTCGGCTTTCGCCAGTTCCTTTTCCCGGAGAGACTTCTCAATCGTGGCTGAGATGATGTCGATGGCCACTTTGTTGTGTCCTCCCTGCGGGATGATGATGTCCGCATAGCGCTTGCTCGGCTCTATGAACTGGAGGTACATTGGCTTGACGGTCTTGGTGTACCGTTCGATGACGGTTTCCACTGTCTTGCCTCTTTCAAGAATATCCCTGGCCATAACCCTCATCAGGCGGTCGTCGTCATCAGCGTCCACGAATATCTTGATGTCCATCTGTTCCCGCAATTCCTTGCAGGTGAAAACAAGAATCCCTTCGATGATGATGACCTCTGCCGGCTCTACCGTGACTGTCTCGGTCTTCGACCGTGAGCAAGTGATGTAGGAATATACCGGCTGTTCGATCGCCTTGCCGTTCTTGAGCTCTTTGAGCTGTTCGCAAAGAAGCTTGAAGTCGATGGCATCCGGATGGTCGAAATTGATCTGTTGTCTCTCTTCCAGAGGAAGATGGCTGGAGTCCTTGTAGTAGGAATCCTGAGGAATGACGACCACCTTTTCCTTAAGCTTTTCGGTTATGGCGTTGACAACCGTTGTCTTTCCGGAGCCAGAGCCGCCGGCTATCCCAATCACTAGCATATTCGTCTGTATTTTAGAATTCGGCGTTCTTTGGAGTTCTCGGGAACGGGATCACGTCACGGATGTTGGCCATGCCGGTGACGAAGAGTAACAGTCTCTCGAATCCGAGTCCGAATCCGCTGTGAGGCACAGTTCCGTACCTGCGGGTGTCGATGTACCATTCGAGGTTCTTGCGGCTCATCTTGAGCTCGTCGATTCTCTGCTCCAGTTTCTCAAGGGATGCCTCCCTCTCGGAGCCGCCGATGATCTCGCCGATCTTCGGGAAGAGCACGTCCATTCCTCGCACGGTCTTTCCGTCTTCGTTCTGCTTCATGTAGAAAGCCTTGATGTCCTTAGGGAAGTCCGTGAGGATCACCGGCTTGCCGAAGTGCTTCTCCACAAGGTAGCGCTCGTGCTCGCTTTGGAAGTCTGTTCCCCAGTGAACCGGATACTCAAATTGCTGACCATTCCTGACAGCCTCTTCGAGAATTTCCACGGCTTCGGTGTATGTGACTCTTTGGAATGGGATTCCGAGGACACTCTTAAGCCTCTCTATCAGGCCATCATCGTACTTGTCGTTGAGGAACTTGAGGTCGTCCGCACAGTTGTCAAGGGCATATTGCACGAGGAACTTCACGAACTCCTCCGCGAGGACCATATTGTCGTTGATGTCGTAGAACGCCATCTCCGGCTCGATCATCCAGAACTCCGCAAGATGTCTTGGAGTGTTGGAGTTCTCAGCCCTGAAAGTAGGTCCGAAAGTATAGATCTCGCCGACGGCCGTCGCTCCGAGTTCTCCTTCAAGCTGTCCGCTTACGGTCAGGCTTGTCTTCTTGCCGAAGAAGTCCTTGCTGAAGTCAACCTTACCGTTCTCCTTCTTAGGAACGTTCTCAAGGTTGAGGGTGGTCACCTGAAACATATCGCCGGCACCTTCGGCGTCGGATTCGGTGATAAGAGGAGTGTTGAGGTAAACGAATCCCTTGTCATTGAAGAACTTGTGAATTGCGAACGCCATAGCGTGACGGATTCTCAGCACCGCTCCGAACGTGTTGGTCCTCGGACGGAGGTGGGCCACCGTGCGAAGATATTCAAGTGAAGTATTTTTCTTTTGGAGTGGGTATCTCACAGGATCGCATTCTCCGAGCACCTCGATCTCCTTCGCCTGGATCTCGACGGCCTGGCCGCTGCCGACAGATTCGATAAGGTCTCCGGTCACGCTGATGCTTGCTCCGGTCGTTATCTTCGCGATAAGGGCCTCGTCAAAGTTGGCCATATCGACAACAACTTGAATGTTATTTACGGTCGAGCCATCGTTGAGGGCGATGAACTTGATCTGCTTGTTTCCTCTTTTGGTTCTGACCCAACCTTTGGCAAGGACTTCCTGTCCCGGCGCTGCCTTAAGCAAGGCCTTAACTTTACTCCTCGTTACCATATTCTTTATGACATTTTATGACATTTTATTCAATCTCACAAAGATAGTATAAAATTTACGGCGGTCAAAGACCTTTTTGAATATTCGGTCATTCGGTCGCCGAGCCTGTTGGTCACTGAGGCTGTCGAAGTGACATTGTAGGCATTGGCCACTTCGACAAGCTCAGTGACCAATCGCAAAAAGAAAGGGACTGGCCTGTTGGCCAATCCCTTTCTAAAATATTTCAAGAATGTTTACTTGTTCTCTGTCTTTCTGGCAGCGTACATTATCTTGAGGGCGGAGCAGCGTCGAAGCTCCTGCTTCACGTCCGTCACGATACCCATTCTTGCGTCTTCGTCTGCCTTGATTGAGACCTGCATCAACTGGCGGTCAGCCTCGCTCATCGCGTCGCGCTCGGCGGCGATGAAGTCACGGATGTCGTTCGTTGTCTTGAAAGAGTCATTCAGCTGGATACGTGCCTCGGTACCATACTGGCTCTGATATTGAGCGGTAGGAGCACCGATGTAGATGTATGAGGCCAAATCCTTTCTTTCAAGTTTGGCGACCTCCGTCGCTTCCGGGAGTCTAACCCTAACCTTCACCTCCGTTGAACGGAGCTGTGAGGTTACCATAAAGAAGAACAGGAACATAAACACGATGTCTGAGCTGGTTCCCAACTCCGGCATTTCTTTCTTACCGCTTCTTTTAAAATTAGGCATTTTCTTATCCTCCTGTTTTACTTTTTGGTAACATCCTTAGGCTCGGCCTCGGAAATGTTCTGTGGAATCGCGTCCCTGACAATCTTCTGCTGATCCTCGGTAAGGAATGCGTAAGCCTTACCATAGTTCTGTTTGCAGAAATCGTCACGGACTTCATTGATGGCCTTCACGAGTTCGTTCTGAACTGCGATGTAGGCTCTGTAGCTGGTTCCACGGTCATTCTGAAGTGAGATGACTCCCTTTGAAACCGGATATTCACCGTAACCTTCGATGTTCTTTATCTCCCTCTCCGGAAGATTCGGGTCGTTGTTAGGGTTGGTGATGAATTCCTTGATCTTGTCCTTGAGCTGGCTAACATCCATAAGCTGGTCACCGGCAAACAGTCTGTCGGAAGAGTTGATCTTCACGATGATGATGTTACGCTTGTTGACCTTCGTGTCTTCCGTCTTCTGATTCTGGTCAGGCATAGGAGGGAGACGGCGCTGCAGACCTGACTGCTGGTCCATGGTGGACGTCATCAGGAAGTAGCAGAGCAGAAGGAACGCGATATCGGCTGTCGATTGTGTGTTCAGTCCCGGTGTTTTTCTTGCCATAGCTTAGATGTTATTTGTTGTTGATCGCGTCTCTGACAGCACCCACGATGATCGCGACGATGGCGGCGCCACCGAGGACGTAGGTCAGAAGAAGCATTGTGTCAGTCAGTTTAAGCCACTGTGTTGTCGGCTGTGTCTTGACATTGAGTGCAGGCGCGCCTGATGAAAGCGCGTATGCCAGGATAACCAGAGCTGCCACTCCGACCACCACGCCGGCGGCCTTGAGCAGGTTTTTCGGGTTGTTCCTGCCGGAAATGAATATCGAGAGTCCGATCCAGATAACCACGGCGGCGATGAACAGCACGTAGGTGTATCTGAGGAGAAGGTCGATGGCGGAGCCTCCGTTGACGAAGGCCAGGATGCCGAAGACGATTCCCAGAAGACCCAATACCCATCCGGTTATTTTGAATATCTTATTCATTATAATCAGATTCTAAAATTGTCTCTACAAATTATTTCTTCTCGTTCTTCGCAAGAACGTCAACAAGGTCGATCGAAGCGTTCTCCATGTCGATTGAGAGAGCGTCGATTCTGGAAAGAATATAGTTGTAGAACACCTGGAGAATCATGGCGACGATAAGACCGCCGACGGTGGTGATAAGGGCGACCTTCATACCTCCGGCAACGATGTTAGGGGAGATGTCACCAGCGGCCTCGATGGCGTCGAAGGCCTGTACCATACCGATAACTGTTCCCAAGAATCCGAGAGACGGAGCAAGGGCGATGAACAGGGCGATCCAAGAGAGGTTGTTCTCCATAAGGCTCATTTGAACGCCACCGGCTGAGGTGATTCTCTTCTCGACTACATCGATACCCTCATTGTAGTGGTTGAGACCATCGTAGAAGATGCTGGCAACCGGACCCTTGGTGTTGCGGCAAACTTCCTTTGCCTTCTCAACGCCACCCTGTGCGAGAGCGGCCTCAACGTTCTTGAGGAGCTTCTTGGTGTTGGTCTTTGAGAATGAGAGATAAAGGATTCTCTCGATGGCAAGCGCAAGACCGATGATGAGGCAGAGGAGGATCATAGACATAAAGCCTGGACCTCCCTGGATGAAGTAGGTCTTGATCTGCTGGTGCATAGGAATGTCCTCTCCGGTACCCTTGAGGAGATCCTCAGCGGTCATTGGCTGAGCGGCGGCGGTCTCAACTTGCTCTGTTGCGGCTGCGTTGTCAGCGGCTGGCTGATCCTGAGCGGATGCGATGTTTGCAGTGAAGGTGAGGACACCTGCTACTGCCAAAAACATGAAAAACTTTTTCATAACTGTTTTTGTGTGTTTAATTTTAATTGATAATGTATTAAATAGTTATCTTTTCCTGTGGCTTCCCGAAAGCGTAAAACCTTCTAAAAAACCGTTGCAATTTACTAAATTATTTCCAATTGGCAATATTTATAAGGAAATTTCTCCTTGCAGATTTTCTCCGAGCCTTGACTTCACCCATTCGTTGTCCTGACTCCGCCCCATAAGATAGAACAGTTTGGCGAGCGCACTCTCGGTAGTGATGTCGGCTCCGGAGATGACACCGACCTTCTCAAGCGCCTTGCCGGTGGCGTAGATGTCCATATTGACGGTGCCTGACAGGCATTGGGTCACGTTTATCAGGACCTTGCCCATCCCGGCCGCCTCCTTGACGGTCTCCAGAAACCATTGTCTTGACGGAGCGTTGCCTGATCCGTAAGTCTCGATGATGGCGGCGCGGACATCGGGGCCGCAAAGGAAATACCTCATCACCTGCGGAGTGATTCCCGGATGCACCTTGAGGATCGAGACCCTTGTGTCCAGCCCGGTGCTGATCCTTAGCGGCTCATCCCATCGGGCCGGGTGGCGTATGATGCTGTCATTGTACTTGATGCTGATGCCGGCCTCGGCCAGCGGAGGGCAGTTCGGTGAGCGGAAAGCACTGAAATCCTCCGAACTGATCTTGACGGAGCGGTTGCCCCTTAATAATTTGGAATTGAAGAATATGCTGACCTCAGGCACTCTCGGATGACCTTCGGAGTCCTTGGCCGAGGCGATCTCCACGGCGGAGATCAGATTCTCCTTGCCGTCCGTGCGCGGCACTCCGATGGGAAGCTGGCTTCCAGTGAAAACGACCGGCTTCGCCAGATTCTCAAGCATAAAGCTAAGTGCCGACGCTGAATATGCCATTGTGTCCGTTCCGTGGAGAACCACGAAGCCGTCATAGTCATCATAGCGTTCCTGGATAAGCGAGGCAAGTGACTGCCAGAATGAAGGCTCGACATCTGAAGAATCGATCAGCGGGTCGAAAGTGTACGAGTCGATGCGTAGGGCGAACTTCTGAAGCTCCGGCACTTCGTCCAGAATCTGGCGGAAGTCGAACGGCTTGAGGGTCAGGTCCTGCGGATCCTGCTTCATACCGATCGTGCCTCCTGTATAAATCATCAGAATGGAAGATCTTTTCATATTCCGAAAAGTGTTTTGGCGTTGTTTGTGGTTGTCTCCGCGACCTCCTTGACCGGGATGCCTTTCAGTTCGGCGACCTTGGCGGCTATCAGCGGAATGTATGAACTTTCATTGCGTCTGCCCCTGTACGGGGTCGGTGTCAGATAAGGTGCGTCCGTCTCCAGCACGATTCTGTCAAGGGGGATGTTCCGTACAACATCCGCGAGTCCGGCGTTCTTGAATGTCACCACGCCGCCGACTCCGATGTACCAGTCGCCATACCGTTGCAGTTCCTGAAATGATTCCAGACTGCCGCTGTAGGCGTGCATATTTCCTCTCAGTCCTTTGTGCCGCCTTATTATCTCAAGGAAATCGCCCATAGCGTCGCGCAGGTGGATGTTGACTGGCAGTCCCCGTCCGGCAGCGAACTCAAGCTGCCATTCCAATGCGTCTTTCTGTTCCTCGGCGAAGTCCTTGCCTTCGTGATAGTCAAGCCCTATCTCTCCGACAGCCACCACTTTGCGGTTATTTGGCTTTCCGTCTTCCCATTTGTCCAGAAAACGGATCATCCGGTCGATCTCTTCACGCCACTCCTTGTTGACAGAACCGGGATAGAGCCCGATCATCGGACGCAGAACGTCCGGATGACGGTCAGCGGCCGCGAACATAGCCTCCCGCTCCGAACTGTCAATGTCCGGCAGGAGCATAAGACCGATTCCGGCCTCTTTCGCCCTGCTGATGTAGCCTTCCTCCTCTCCCGAAAAGGCTTCGTCGGAAATATGGCAATGTGTGTCTATGTAAATCATAAGGCCAAAGATAGCCATTTTTTCGACATTGCGCCGTTGTCCATCCTGAACGCTTTGATAAAAAACGTAAATATTCATAAGAAACGTAAATTATTATGCTTTTTACCCCTTTTGTTTGGAGTTATGCCCCCTAATTTGCGTTGTCGGCGAAATTTCGGCGATGTCGGTGACAGATGCTGAATCCACTTTGTGAAAATGATTTGTTTGAAGCCGTTGGGATTGATTCCGGCGGCTGTTTAGAGAGAACAGATATGGTTATTTCTTTTGAGGAGAGGGCAGGGTTGTGTGCCCTGAACCGGATTTTCGGTTTCGAACCGAAGATCGGTCTGAGGCTGATCGAGGAGTTCGGCTGCGCCGAGGCGGTGTTCAGGGAGGCTGAAGAGGTCAAAAAGGTTCTGGGAACATATTCAAAGACAAAGTTTGCCCCGTTGGTGACGGAAAGTGCCTTTGAGTCGGCGGCGATCGAGTTGGAGGCTCTGGAAAGGAATGGGTGCCGCTTTGTCGGAATAGGTGAGGATGGCTATCCGGGTCTTCTTAAGGAATGTGAGGATCCTCCGATCGGCCTTTATTATAAAGGTGTCAGCCAGCCTCAGGATGTCTTTGAAGGTTTGCCGCAGATCGCCGTTGTCGGAACCAGAGGCCTTACCGGTTATGGGAAGGATTGGTGTCGCAGGATAGTCGGGGCTATGGCGAGTTCTTGCGTCAAGCCATTGATTGTGAGTGGGCTTGCCTTAGGGGTTGATGTCACCGCTCATAAGGCCGCCTTGGAGGAGGGGTTGCCTACGGTGGTGGTGATGGCGACCGGTATAGATGATCTCTATCCGTCACGGAACCGTGATGTCGGTGAGCGGATAGCTTCCACTCCCGGCTGCGCTCTGGTCACGGATTATCCTCCCGGAACTCCGGCGGTGAGAATAAACTTTCTCAGACGCAACAGGATAATAGCGGGAATATGCCGTGCTACGATTCTCGTGGAGTCAAGAATCAGAGGTGGAGGGATGATGACCGCCCGCCTTGCCACATCGTATGGCCGGGACGTTTTCGCCTTGCCAGGCAGGATAGACGACCCTGTCTCACAAGGATGCAACCTTTTGATAAGGGAGAATATGGCGGAGCAGATAGGGGATCTCGGAGAACTGGTGGCCAAACTTGGGCTCGGCCGGACCGACCTGCGTGTGAAGGCGGATTTCAAAGAGGAAATTGAGTCTTATTACAAGGGAAAAATCTCTGATAATGAATATGATGATATCGTCAAACTGGCCTTGTTTATAAAAGGCCATCGCGGAGTGTCCATAGATGAGTTGTGCGAGAAACTGAAATGGACTTACAGCCGGGTAAGCAGGCTTGCCACTACGCTCGAATGCGATGGGTTCATCACTGTGGATCTCCTTCAGCACTGCCATCCGAACACAAAAAAGCCGTCACCTATGTAAGATGAGTTTTGTGTTAGATGAATATTATAGAGACTTAGGAGTGTAGCGACGCAAGGGGTCTGGGGAAAACGGTCCCCAGTGCCCCGCCGGGGCTGTCCCGTAAGGGACTGGGGGTGTAGGGCCGAGGCGCTATGTTGGTCTAGATGACCAACATAGCATCTCCATAGGGGCCGAAGCGGTAACCCTCGTCAAGGGCCACCTGATAGGCATTCATTACGTGATTGAAGCCTCCGAAGGCGGCCACGGCCATCAACATAGTGGATTCCGGAAGATGAAAGCTTGAGACCACCGCATCAGGCACCGAGAACTCATAAGGCGGGAAGATGAACTTGTTGGTCCATCCGTCGTAAGGCTTCACCTCGTGGGTCGTCGTGACGTAGGTCTCAAGACCTCTGAGCACGGTTGTGCCGACGGCCAGCACCTTGTGTCCGCCGTTCTTGGCCTTGTTGATGATCTCGCACGCCTCCGGAGTGATGATCAGCCTCTCGGAATCCATCCTGTGCTTGGACAAGTCCTCCACGTCCACCCTGCGGAACTGGCCGATCCCCATATGCTCTGTGATGAAGGCTTTGTCGATGTCCTTGAGAATCATTCTGTTGAACAACTCACGGCTAAAATGCGTGCCGGCGGCCGGGACGGCTACCGCGCCTTCGTTCTTCGCGAAGATGGTCTGGTAGTTCTCGTTGTCCTCGGGAGAGATCTTTGACTTCACCCATTTCGGAACCGGAATCTCGCCAAGGCTGAACAATGACCTCTTGAAGTCCTCGTAAGGCCCGTCGTAGAGGAAACGCAGGGTGCGTCCCCTGGAGGTGGTGTTGTCAATGACCTCGGCCACAAGGCTTTGATCGTCACCGAAATAGAGTTTGTTGCCGATTCGGATCTTCCTCGCCGGATCAACGATCACGTCCCAAAGGTGCTGCTCACGGTTGAGTTCCCTCAGCAGGAAAACCATAATGTCAGCGCCGGTCTTCTCCTTCTTGCCGTAAAGGCGCGCCGGGAACACCTTGGTGTCGTTGAACACGAAAGTGTCGCCTTTGCCGAAATAGTCGATGATGTCTTTGAATATCCTGTGCTCGATCTCGCCGGTGTCCTTATGCACGACCATCAGTCTGCATTCGTCGCGCCATCTGGTCGGCTCCTGTGCCACACGCTCCTTCGGAAGAAGGAATTGGAATTGTGAAAGTTTCATATTCGATAACAATCGTTATAGTCAATCTTTTAATATACGGCATTGACGCCCGAAAAGTTTCACAATCTATGAATATCTTAGATTTTGGCCTCCCTGAACACTTCCACGATGGACGGGTAGGTGTTCTTGAGGTAAGGGGAAAGACCGGATCTGGCCACCCAGGCGGCCTTTGTGATGTCCTCGTCCCGCTGCGGGGTCAGATTCACGGGATCAGTGTAGAGCATATCGTACCACCACGTGTGCTTGAGATGCCATATTCCGTCACGCCGGTAGCAGTGGTCGGTGACGCAGATCAGATTCCTCAGCTCCAAATCTCCCACTCCGGTCTCTTCCTGGACTTCGCGAAGGGCCGTGACCTTGATGTCCTCGCCAGCTTCCTGATGCCCTTTCGGCAGATCCCAGAGGCCGTTCCTGCTGATCAGAAGCACATCCTCCCTGCGGTTTGACACCAGCCCGCCAGCTGCGTTGACCTCCTTGAATCTGGAACAGAACTCTTTGTATGTGGTCTCGATGTCTTCCGTCGGGATGTAGATCCGCACAAGGGTGTCCGATGTCTCGAACATTGTCACCAGGGCGGTGATGTCAGGACTGTCGCCAAGGTGAAGTTCGATGGAATTAGGGTCGGACAGAGCCTGCTCCTGTGGAGAACAGATGATCATACATCTCTTTTCAAGGTAAATCTTGTGCATCCCGTGAGTAAGATATTGACGTAAAACTATTATATTTGTATGCTGTGTGCAAAGTTAATAATCATTTTCAATGAATATGGAAAACATCGACAGAAAACTTGCTTCCGAGCTTCTTCGCATAAAAGCCGTCCTGCTTAGGCCTGACGAGCCTTTCACCTGGGCCTCAGGCTGGCATTCACCGATTTATTGCGACAACCGCAGGATACTTTCAGATCCGGAGTTGCGCTCGAAGGTCGCCGGCTGGTTGGCCGGGACCGCGGCGGCGGAGTGCCCTGATGCTGAGATTGTGGCCGGTGTGGCCACCGGTGCCATCGCCCACGGAGTGCTGGCCGCCGACAGGATGGAGAAACCGTTCGTCTATGTGCGCCCGAAGCCAAAGGATCACGGAACCGGCTCGCAGATTGAGGGTGTGCTGCCTAAGGGTGCGAAAGTTATTGTGGTCGAGGATCTTATCTCAACGGGGATGAGCAGCCTCGCCGCTGTCAAGGCTCTGCGTGATGCCGGAGCCGAGGTGCTGGGGATGGTCGCCATATTCACTTACGGATTTGACCTTGCCGCGCGGCGTTTCGATGAAGAA
Organism: bacterium; assembly: GCA_963596515.1. Taxonomy (GTDB): domain Bacteria; phylum Bacteroidota; class Bacteroidia; order Bacteroidales; family UBA932; genus Cryptobacteroides. The sequence continues at coordinate 30,509 of CAVBMN010000008.1, read as the reverse complement.
GGTGTGAGGCTGAAGACCCTTTCCTGCTATGACGCTCTGATCGAGGAGGCTACGGTGACCGGATATGTCCGCGAGTCGGATGTCGAGATCCTGCGTCAGTGGCGGCGGAATCCTTCGGAATGGAATAAGTAACACTATCAAACTCCTATGATATTATTATGGCTACAGAGATAACAAGCAAACACGGATTGGTCGCGAAGCAGCCTTTTGAGCTGTATATGGCCTTTGTGGATATGCGCAATTTTCTTCAGTTCCTTCCAGAGGAACAGAAGGCGAATGTGGAGGCGGATTACGACACGATCTCCGCGACGGTGCAGGGCTTCAAGATCGGGGTGATGGTAAAGAACCGGACTCCGTACTCGTGCATCGAGTTCATCGACAACGGGGCTCCGTTCCAGTTCGGTGGCTCGCTGCATTTCGACGCTGTTCCGAGCGACCCTTCCAAGACGGATTTCCACATTGAGTTCCACGCTGATCTGAACCTGATGATGAAGATGATGCTTGGCGGGAAGATCCGTGAGGCTATGAACAAGATGGTGGACGGTCTTGTGGCGATGTCCGAGGGCAGGATGCCTGACGGAATCGACGAAGAGACCCTCCGCAAGATGAAAGAGAAACTCGGCGGAAACCAGTAAATGCAAGGTTTGGACGACATTCAGCTTCGGGACATCCTGACCAGGGCGATAGGGCTTGAAAGAGCCGGAACCGCTTTGGAGGCTTTTCATCAGCCGGCTTCTGTGTCTGTTCGGATCAATCCTTTCAAAGTGAATGAGCCTGAAAGGTTCGCCAAGGAGCATTTTGTGACGGAGACCCGTAGGGTTCCTTGGAGTCCTTGCGGATTTGTGCTCGGTGAAAGGCCTGATTTCACGCTGGATCCGTTGTTCCACTGCGGGTGCTACTACGTCCAGGACTCTTCAGCGATGGTCATCGGTGGCATATTCAGGGATATGCTGCCAAAAATTGAGGATTGTTTCAGACCACTGAGGGTCCTGGATTTGTGCGCCGCGCCTGGTGGCAAGAGTACGGATCTGGCCGCGTCGCTCCGTTCTGCGTTCGGGGATGAGTTTTTGCTTGTCTCGAATGAGGTTATGCGTTTCAGAGCGTCTGTGTTGGCGGACAACATCGCTTTATGGGGCGATCCCAATGTGGTTGTGACAAGCGTGGATCCCAAGGCGTTCGCAAGGCTTGAAGGCTTTTTCGATGTCGTCATCACAGATGTCCCTTGCTCCGGCGAGGGAATGTTCCGCAAAGATCCGAAAGCAGTCGAGGACTGGTCGGAAAATATAGTGAACCTGTGTTCCGCAAGGCAGAAAAGGATTCTGGCCGATGTCTGGCCGGCGCTCCGCAGGGGCGGAATCCTGCTATATTCAACCTGTACCTTCGAGGAAGCTGAGAACGACGCTGTGATGGAATGGGTGGCGGATGAACTTGGCGGCGAGGTCTATGAATATGACTACTCATCTCTTGAAGGTGTGATCCACACGCGGACCGGCGGACTGCTTGTTCCGGGATTCGTGAAAGGGGAGGGCCAGTTTGTCTCGGTTCTGGTAAAAAACACTGGGTTGGATGCCTTCAGGCTTTCCGGAAAACCTGCCGTCGGGGCGGCCGAAAAGCGGAAAGGGAATCTGCTCATACATATTCCTGAATCCATTGTCCGTGAGGTCGCTGCCCTTGACCCGTTGCGTCCTATCCAGACTGGTGTCGCCAAGGGTGAGTTGAAGGGGCGTGACCTTGTGCCGTCGGCGGACTGGGCTTTGAGTCTAGCGCTTCCGGATGGGGCTTATCCCGTTGCTGATCTGGACCGTAGGATTGCGCTTAAGTTCCTGCACAGGGACACTATATTCCTGAATGACGCTCCGAAAGGATTTGTGCTGGTGCGTTTTGAGGGGCATCCGCTCGGCTTTGTGAAGAACCTCGGCAGCCGTTGCAACAACCTGCACCCGCAGGGACGTAAAATTAAAATGGATGTGTAAATAATTGAATATGAAAAAAATATTGTTGACTATTCTTGCGGTTGTCACTCTACTTCCGCTTTCGGCGCAGACCAAGCCGACGCAAAAGGAATATCTTGACCGCTATCAGTTGTTGGTCTCCAAGCTCGGCACCGACGGTGTTGGCATAGAGACCCTTCTCCAGCGCTGGGAAAAGGATTACCCTGATGACACGGATATGCTTTTAGGTAAGTTCTCGTACTATCTGACGAAAAGCCAGTCCTCCTCGATAGAGGTCAAGGATGCCGCCAAGTATCTTGGCAACGCTCCTGCTTTGACGTTGAAGGACTCGCTCGGCAGGGACGTGAACTATTTCCAGGTCATCAACTATGATGATGAGCTTTTCGGAAAGGCCACTCAGGCTATTGAAAGGGCCATTGAGTTGAATCCTAACCGCTTGGATCTCCGCCTGTTCAAGATCTCTTCTCTGATCGGTTACGAGAAGGACAGCCCTGATATGGCTCTGGCCGGTCTCAAGGCTCTGATTGATTACAATGGTCACAGCCACCCTGTCTGGGAATATCCTGGCGTTGAGGCTGACGAAGACCTTTTCCCGTCCGTTATGCAGGAATATTGCTACGCTTTCTTCAAGATCGGCACTCCGCATTGCTTCGACGCTTTCAAGGAATTGTCGGAGAAGATGTTGGCCTATTATCCTGGCAACACGGTTTATATGACCAACATAGGTTCGTACTATCTTGTCTATAAGCACGACAGCAAGGCCGCCCTCAAGATGTACAACAAGGTTTTGAAAAAGAGTCCGGACGACTACACCGCAATCAAGAACAGTGTTCTTCTCGCCCGAAGCGACAAGAACCTCAAGTTGGAGAAGAAATACCTCCCGATGCTCGTCCGCGTCACCCCCGACGAGGCCGAGAAGACTTCCGCTCAGGCGCGTCTCGATGCCTTGAAGTAGGTATTGCCTTGATTTCTATTTGATTAGATAAATATTTTCAAAAAGTTCACAACCTTGTGGTCCACAAAGTTGTGAACTTTTGTTGAAAATTGAGCTCTCAATTATTTTGTACAATATTTATATTGTACAATCTATGAATTGTTCTTATATTTGCCAATAATTACAGTTGTATATGACGTTCGATAAAATACTGGATGATGGAAGGCTTTGGGCCGTAAGCTATGAGGGGCACGAAGAGAATTGTTTTGAAGAGTTGTTTGGCCAGTGGTATGATATGTTGTGGCTGAAAAAATTCTTTAATGACAACATACTCGATCTGAAGTCCTATTTCCATATTACTGATGTGTATGAGGCAGTGAGAGAAACAATAGAGGATGCCTCAAGGCTTGAATGCCTGATGTTGGATATTACCCCGGATGCCAATCTTGATTTGCTTTTCAGGCATTTGGAGAACAATCGTTATTCAGAGATGTCATTGGGAAAGGAAAAAGCAAAAGGGGATAGTTTGCGATATCATCCTTCGTGGTTGAGAGTATATGCCATAAAAATTGAAAAAGGGGTGTATTTGGTAACAGGAGGTGCGATCAAATTGACGGCCACGATGTCGGAAAGAAGTCATACTTTGGCTGAACTGGCAAAGTTGGAGTCGGTTAGGAATCACCTTATTGATGAGGGCATATTTGACAAGGACGGATTTAATGATTATATCAAAAATGAGCAAGGCAATTGAATATCTTGACAGGCATCAGTCTGCGACTCCATCCAAATGGAGAGAGAATGCCAAGTGGCGTAGAGACAATGAACGATGGCTTAAATATTCCAGAGCCATCACTATGAAAGTAATGCGTGCTATGGATGACCAATCTGTCACTCAGTCGGAACTGGCGGAACGTATGGGGTGTTCTCAGCAATATGTCTCAAATCTTCTGAAAGGAAGTTCGAATATGACGTTGGAGACGATATCAAGATTGGAGGAAGCCCTCGGCATTGATATCCTTCATTCAATGTTGACCGCTGTTTCTGGATATTCGCAGCCGTCTCTGTCTTCGGCACGCTATCTGAGCGACGGTGATTAGACTTCAAACTATGGTTATTTCTTGCGTTGCCCGGTGCGGTGGCTCTGTTCGTAGAGCTCAAGGGAGTTGATGATGTTCTGCCAGATGCTGTAAAGTCCTCCGGCTACGGAGGTTACAGGGGTCATATAGGAATATCCCAGCCAGATCAGGAAGCCGGAGTTCTTCTGGCCGAGAGCCTGTCCTGCCGTGATCTCGTCCGGCCGTGTTATCCGGTTGTCCTTGCTGCCGTTGGACATTCTGCCGGCCACCCTTCCAACGGCGAACTGGATGATTGTGCAGACAAGGGACAGAATTCCGATCAATATCGCTGTCCAAATTGATATTCCACTGTTCATCAAGGCTCTGGTCGCAAGGTAGATTGAGAACGCCAGCGACATCCCCCAGAAATAGAATGCCCAGTCGGTGTAGCGCATAAGCCATCGCTGGAGTTTTTTAATGTGTAGCGTATCGCCCAGGCGAGTAGCAGCGGCAGTACCAGCAGTGGGAACACCCTCATACATATCGCCACGAAGCCTTCAATGAATGACGTGCCTGCCGAAGGGTTGACAATCGGAATCACAATCGGAATAATCACTGCCGCGGCGATGTTGATAAGCACTACATAAGACACTGTGTCCGAAAGGCTTCCTCCAAGTTTGCTGGTGATTACCCCTGCGGCTGCGGCCGTTGGGCAGATAAAGCAAAGCATTGCACATTCCACGAGAATCCTCAGGTCTCCATCTGGGAGTATCGTGGCGAGGCACGTGAGCACGATGAACATCACGATCTGGAATGCGAGTGCGATGAAATGCCATTTCCGGAATTTAAGGTCGTGGGGAGAGATCTTGTTGAACTGGAGGAACAGCATCGTTGCCACAAGGATTGGCTGGATGTCTTTGGCGAACTTTGAGAATCCAGGCTCTACACTTTTTGCCAAAGGATTGATAAAGAAGAGGACCAGGTACGAAGTGATCCCTATGATAATTGCCAGCGGCAACATCCAATCCTTGATGAATTTCACAATTTTCGCCATAATCCCACTATTCGACCTGCAAATGTACGGCAAAAAAATCAACTTGTATTCTATTCAGGAATATTTCCGTGAATATGAAAACTCGGATTGGTCGCTGTTCTCATTTTCTGATGATATCTTGTTTGTTCGTTTCTCACGGCAAGGATAGAAATGAAATCATATTTTTGTGCGTTTATCCCGATTTTCTATCTTTGCGATAAGTAATGAAATATTTATGAGAAAGATTTTGATGACTTTGGCACTGATGTTTGTGTCAGTGGTTACTCTTATGGCGCAGACTGGTGCGTGGACAGGAAAATTGAAGGTTTCCGGTGTGGAACTGGCACTTATATTCAATATTGGTGATGAATCCGCCACTCTTGATGTTCCGGATCAGGGTGCCAAGGAGATTCCTGTCGAGGTGTCAAGGGACGCTGTGGGAGGAATCACGCTGAATGTGCCGGCTATCAACGCCTCATTCAAAGGGTTGTGGGCCGGGAAGGTCATTGCAGGGACTTTCACGCAGCACGGAATGTCATTCCCGATGACGCTTACACCTGGCGCACCTGTCATCAGACGGCCGCAGACTCCGGTCGGGCCGTTTCCTTACGCTACCGAGGAGGTGTCGTTCACGAACGGTGACGCTGTCCTGAAAGGAACATTGACGCTTCCTGAGAACTGTGACAGAAAGACTCCTGTGCTGATTATGGTGACGGGAAGTGGTCTTCAGAACCGGGATGAGGAGATATTCAGCCATAAGCCGTTCGCTGTCATCGCTGATGCTTTCGCAAGGGCCGGGATTGCCACGTTGAGGTACGATGACCGTGGGTTCGGGGAATCGACTGGAGATGTTGTCTTCTGCACGACCGATGACCTTAAGAATGACGCTTTGGCCGGAGTCAAACTCTTGAGGGGCAGGTTTGACAATGTCGGGGTCATTGGGCATAGCGAGGGCGGCACCATCGCATTGATGCTTGCGGGTGAGAAGCAGGTGGATTTCGCCATAAGTCTGGCAGGGATGATTGTCTCTGGAGCCGAGACATTGTTGGCTCAGAACAGGCACGCATTAAAGGCCGCCGGGCTGCCGGATTCCGAAGTAGAGTCCTACTGCCGTCTGCTGTCCGACACCTTTGAGGCCATCAGGTCGGAGTCTCCGCTGCCGTCCGCGGATGGTTATGGCCTTTCGGATGGCTTGAAGCAGAACTTTCAAGCCGTCTTGAGCCAGTTCCGCACGCCATATATGGAATATTTCTTAAGTTTGGATCTGTCCACAAGGCTCTCAGGCATAACCTGTCCCGTGATGGCTCTGGGCGGCACAAAAGACACCCAAGTCCAATGTGACAGGAATATGGAAGCGTTGAAAGCCGGTCTTCATTCCGGCGGCAAGAACCTTGTTCGTGCGGAGGAGGGGCTAAACCACCTTTTCCAACACTGCGTCACCGGAGATTTCTCTGAATATAAGGAAATAGAAGAGACTTTCTCCCCGGAAGTCCTTTCCGAGATGATCGCTTGGATCAAGTCATTCTGCATTGTCAGATAGCCACACATCATTACTATCCCATCATCTCATATTTTGTCCTTTTGCCATTAAAACTGAAGATGTGCAAAGGTGCTCTCAGGAGGCGATGAAAGCGGTTCCCGTCGGATTGTCGCTCTTTTCCTTGGGACTGTCAGAAAAGATTCTTCAGCCACCTCCGGCGGTGCAGCAGGTGCAGAAGCATAATCAGCAGTGCGACGAATCCAATCTTTCCGTGGATGGCGCCGAACGGAGTGTGACCATATACGAAGTATGTGAATATGGCCGCTATTCCGGTTAGCAGGGTTATTGCCGTGATCCACAGAAGCCACCTGTTCTGCTTTTTCGTTTTGCGGAACCGTTCACGCCATTGGCCTGCCCGGCCAAAATGAGCCTTTATGTGCAGATATGACAGAATCATCAAGGCAAGAGTTACTGCGATGTGGAGAAGTACCAGACCACCACTACGAAGTGCCGGAAGGTCTTTACCTCCGGCGCATTCGAGAATCACTGAGCTTGCTGTCGTGATGGCAAGTAGAACTATCAGAGAAAGATTGATGACGTTAAGCTGAGACTTTTTCATTGCGATGATTTTTTCGCAAATATAGTCTGCCTCCCGGATGCAGGACGATAACAATTGTTAATAAATCATTGTTTCCATTCGCATTGCCTAATCCAGCAAGTGACTATGTGGGTGTGCTGATGGCCAACTGACTCCAAAAAACAGTTCTTGGTTGGTCCGCATAATCACTTGTGCAGGTGTCCTTCCGTGTGCCTTGACAAAGAATATCTATTCCGTAGGCTTCACAAGGGACCTCCACTCCATAAACTGCTTGGCTGTGGCTCCGCTGCGATGGTCAAGGAACAGACTCTTTCCGGTATCGAGTTTGGCTATCTCCGCCATATCCTCATCGCTCAACTGAAACTCGAATATGTCAAGGTTCTCAACCATACGCTCCTTGTGGGTGCTCTTAGGGATGATGATTACTCCGCTCTGGAGCAGCCAACGCAACGCCACCTGAGCTGCCGTCTTGCCATATTTCTGCCCGATTCCGGCAAGTACAGGATTGGTGAACAGGCCGTTACGCCCTTCTGCCAACGGTCCCCAGGACATTATGTGCGTTCCGATCTCATCCATAAATCCACGAGCCTCACGCTGCTGGTTGAAGACGTGCGTCTCGACCTGATCGACCATCGGCGCGACTTCCATATTGGCCGCAAGATCAATCAGTTGATCCGGCGCGAAATTGCTCACGCCGATCGCACGCAGTTTGCCCGCCTTGTACGCCTTCTCCAAATCCCTATAGGCTCCGTAACGGTCGCAGAACGGCTGGTGCAGAAGCATCAGGTCGATGTGGTCTGTCTGCAATTTGCGCAGGCTCTCATCGATGCTTTTCATCGTCTGCCCATCACCATAGTTGGAAATCCAAACCTTGGAAACCAGAAAAATCTCATCACGATCAATTCCGCTCTTCTTCCAGGCTCTGCCGACGGCCTCCTCGTTGTGGTAAGCCTGAGCAGTGTCTATCATCCTGTAGCCCACACTGATAGCATCCGTCACGCAACGCTCGCACTCTTCTGGTGTCACCTGATAAACCCCATAGCCCATCTGCGGCATCTCAACCCCATTGCTTAAAATAACCTTGTTCATATTCATTGATTTAATTGTTATGTTCTTGAATATATTCATCGGCCGTTCGCAGCAAAATCAATACCTCCCGAAGCCGCCCGCTTTACACCTATTCCCGTTTCTATTACCCAAATTACGGATTTATGAATATGAGTTCAATGCCTCCAACTCCAGCAGCATTTTCTTGGCCGCAAGTCCGCCACCATATCCAGTAAGTGAGCCGTCGCTGCCGATCACCCTATGGCAAGGAGCTATAATCGAAATGGCGTTGGCTCCATTGGCATTAGCAACAGCGCGGACGGCTTTCGGCATCCCGATACGTCGCGCCATCTCTCCGTATGAAATAGTCTGTCCATAAGGGATATTCAACAGCTCGTTCCATACAGTTTTCTGAAAATCCGTGCCCACGAATAATAGCGGAATATCAAATACCTTGCGATTCCCGGCGAAGAACTCGTCAAGCTGCGCAACCGCTTTTTCAATCACGTCTGACGTACCCTCCTCAAATTCAGCCTGTAACTCACGTTTCAACCGTCTGTCCACTTTGCCGCGATGCTTTTCCACCTGCCAGTCACACAGGCAAAGTTTGTCCTCGAATGAACCCAGCAGCAAAGTGCCACACGGAGATTCGTAACGTCTTGTCTTGATTATATTCTTCTTGTGCATCACCTTCGTGCTTATTCGATTTTCCACATCTTGTTTAACATATCAATGGCACAAGCAGAGCGGAACACCTTATCCCTGAAAGCGATGATGCCTTTCAGTGACATATTGTCCTCAAAAGAATTTACCAAGAAATCAGCTTCAAGAAGTATGCGATGGTCGGCCGCATTAACATTGCGGTAAGTGTGATGATGCCCGATAAGCCAGCAGATGCGTTCTGTCTGAGCATCCGTAAAGCCACCAACTTTCGACAACAGTTTACGGGCTTCGCCTGGTCCCAGTTCCTCCTGCGCCTTTCCGTTGCAGTTCCCATACTTGGCTTCCGCGGGATGAATGCCGATGTCGTGCAGTATGGCGGCAGCCTCAAGAATGAATTGCGTTTCCTCATCCAAGTTCTCTGACACGCCGATAGTCGCGGCAAAGTCGTGTACTTTCACAAAATGCTGTATGCGTGGCACATCACCACTGTCATAATCTATCATTGCCCTCATCAACCGGGCGAGTTGTATATTCATTCGCTACTCTTTTGATTCTTGAAATCCTCAACATCACATTCGACTGCTGGAGTAACATCGAAGATGACCACGACTTTATTTCTATATCAATATTTATTGGTCATATCATCGATATATGGATGCAAATATAGAGAGGTTCTCTGAGATTACGTAAAATGATTTCACCGATTCTCTATCTTGTAACCTTTCACCACACCGTTTTTAGAAACTGTTTTGATTTGTTTGTTTGAAGATTTTCTCACCTCAAAGAACATTTCAAACAAATCAAAACAGCTTCTTAATTTCACGATGCAAAAGTACGGCGTTTGGTTATGCGATTCTTTTCCTATCGTCCAAAATATTATCCCATTATTCAGGATATTCGCCAAAATAATCCCTTTTGTGCGGATTTTATTACCTTTGCGGTAAATGCTACGAATATATGAGGCATAGGATTCCATATCTGGCGTGGCGAAACAACATTGACGAGGTTGTGCCGAAGGACAGGCACATCGGGGATGATTTTCTGCTTATAGACATCGCCGGGCGGAAGAGATACAGCAAGGAGCCATTTGTCAGCGATGTGACTGTCGGCATAATCATAACCGAGGGATGGGCAGTCATTTCCGTGAATATGGTGGAATACAGGATCAAGGCCCCGGGGATAATAGTCATTCTCAAGGACAGGATTGTCCGGAGTGTGGAATATTCCGAGGATATGGATGGATTCGCGCTGACAATGTCGGACAGGTTTCTGATGCCGATGTTCAGTGATATCTCGTTTTCGTCGGAACTACGGGGCGGGATATTCCAGAACCCTGTGATGCGGATAGACGATGTGCGCCCTATATATTCATACAAGGAGACCTTGGAGCGGTTCCTCGCTTCCGAAAGGTGCGAGTTCAAGATGGAGGCGGTCCGGCACCTCACGTTGGCGCTGTTCTACGGCTGTATGCTCGCAACGCACAAGGAGTCGCTTCCCGAGTCGAGGACAAGGAGCGAGAACATTCTGGGGAATTTCCTGAAGCTTGTGAAAAGCGAATATCGGGAGCACCGGAGCGTGATATGGTATGCTGACAGGATGTGCATCTCCCCGAAATACCTTTCGATGGCCGTGAAGGAGGCTTCCGGAAAGACTCCTCTCGACTGGATCGAGGAATATTGCATCTCGGCTGCGAAGTCGATGCTCTCGTCAACGAAAATGTCCATCGACGAGATAAGCATCGAGCTGAATTTCGCCTCCCAGTCTCTTTTCGCGAAGTTCTTCAAGCGCGTCGCCGGCTGCTCGCCACGGGACTACAGGAAGAGCATCGATTTCTAAAGGGTGGCTCTTTTTCGGTCGATTTTCGCTCTACTTTGATGTCGGACATTTCATTGACTCGCACATTTTTTGAAGCGGAATGGCTGATTTAAAATGCGAATTAATGAACCGGATCAGAATAATCGGAGCGTTGCTTGTCTTGGCGACGGTAATATATTCCTGCAACAAAAAGGCTTTCGAGCCTATTGAGGACGTTGTTTTCATCCAGAATGCGTGCCTTGAGGAAGATGGCCAGACTTGCGCTCCCGGTGATGTCGTACACTTGAAAGGTGCTGGCTATCAGCAGACTGACAATGTTATGCTCACCTTTACGTGGGAAACCGGTGACTATCTGATTCCAGTCGGCAAGGCATCCGGCATTTATGCGGGAAAGCGGGAGGCTGCAACCGATGGCATTACAGCCGTGCTGCCATACAGATATCCGGCGGCCGATGTGGAAGTCTGCGTGATGCGCGAAGGCAAGCTGCAAACAATCGGTTCATTGAAAATCACTGATGGACAATCGCCAAAAGGGCTTAGACTTTACGGCATAGACAACGCGAAAAAGAATATCGAAGGCTTCATCCTTGGCGTGAACAATGTCGGTCGGAAATCTCTTGACATCATCTTGCCTACGGAGTTCCATTCCGTCATCAATGTCCCGAGGTCGTTCGGCCTTTGCGGAATTGCCAAAGAAGGTAATGCCAAGACTGCCGAATATGTCGATTTCTTCACGGGCGAGGCCGAAACGCTCGCCACCAATGTCATCGCTTTGACCAAGACTCCGGCCAATACAGTGGTAGCTATCGCATGCAAGGAGGGCACCTGTACTTTGTTGACTTTGCCGATCGAAATCGGTTCTGACTATATGACAAAGTCTGATACTCAGCCCGTGACTCAACCGACTTACACACTTCCCGAAGGTCTGAAACTGGAATATTTCGGTGATTATCCCGGAATATTCATAGAATCCGCAGAATCTTGCTCATATCTTCTGTCCGCGAACAGAGGCGTCGGTAACTGGACCACAGTCATACTGGACAAGGACGGATTCCGCAAAGTGGAGGACATCGAAGCCGCGGCCGTGATCCCGTTCAGAGCTGGTGAAGATGCTGGTTACATCGTCACGTACGATGGCGGACCGAGCCTGTTCCGTTCCGTCAATGCCAAAACCTGCGAGATGGGGCCAGCCATCTACACGTGCAAGATGGGCCGGATTATCTCCGCGACATCTAATCCTGAAAAGCCGGATCATATTCTCCTCAACTTTTCCGAACCCGTCAACGGCACGCGCATCTACGACCTCGACTGGAACGACATTAAAACATTGTCGCCAATCGCATTACCAAATTCTGCAAGCGACTATACGGAAGCGCTGTTGGCCAACTGATTTCCAAAAGCGGAGCGCATTGGTGACATTTTATAGTGAATATGCTCCCATCGTATGCTATTTTGCCTTCGGCAGGAGCGATATTTCCGATTTTCGCTCTACTTGTCCGCCAGCAAAATAGGAAAGCCCTACTTTAATAAGTCCGCCGCCATACCCCGTAAGCGTTCCGTCGCTGCCGATCACCCTATGGCAAGGGGCGAGAATCTAAATGGCATTAGCCACAGTGCGAACGGTTTTCGGCATACCGATACATCGCGCCATCTCTCCGTATGATATTGTCTATCCTGAACCACAGTCATACAACACATTCCTTACGGTCAGCAAGAATGGCGTCAAAGTTTTCAATCGCCCATCCGATGAGCGAGTCGAGGTGAGGCAGGAGGCTGTTTCCCCGCTCGGTAAGGGAATATTCCACCTTCGGCGGTACTCCTGGATAGAGAGTTCTGGATATGAGGCCGTCCTCTGTTAATGTCTTCAAGGTGGCGGTCAGCATCTTCTGTGATATGTCCGGGATGCCGCGGTACAAGTCGTTGAAGCGCATTGTACCGTTCCGCTCCAAGGTGTAGAGTACGAGCATTGTCCATTTGTCACCTATGCGTGAGAGTACATTGCGGATAGGGCATTGGGGAAATGTCGCATCCTGTATCATCCTTCTGTCCATATTTTATTCCTATTCAAATCAATGCAAAATTAATGAATATGCACGAATAACACGCCATTCTCCACCAGAATGACTTTCGTAAACCTTGGCGGAGAATGGCAATGAACCGAATATGCTAATCCGCTATTTGCAGAGCGCTTCCGCCAGAGCATCAACACCATCCTCACCTGCGAGTCCAGGATATGCAGCCTTGAGCTGTGCAGACAATGTCTTCGCGTCCGGTTTATCCGCAAGGAGTGCCTGGATCTTGCGGAGATAACCGATTCTGAACTCAAGCGCGGCCTTGTCCGCTACGCCTCCGTGTGAGCCGAGCCAGATTGTCGCACCAGACTCGGATGCGGCAACGAGACCGTCAATGGCCTGAGCCACAGCCTCTGGGGATGAAATCTGAAGCGTGTTCATATGAGTCTGGGCAGGTGCCCAGTGCATAAGACAGGCGGTGCCGTCAATGAGAATCATAGAACCAGGAAAGTCATTTGCCGGTCCTCTGTCGAAACGGAAATCAACACCGGCGAGTTTCACGGTGTGGCCGAACGGAACCTCGCTTACCTCTCCATCAGCGAAACTGTCAACCATCGTGTCTCCGAATGATTGTCTGAATCCTGAAATCATCGCCGCATAGACACCTTCGTTCGTGAACTTGTGCATTCCCTGCGGCATCACAATCGCCTGGCTCTCCTGACCTCCGACGTGATAGTCAACAACGGCGGAAGCGACCGGTTTGCCAAGTTTCTTGATGTAGGAGTCAAACTCCGCGAGAGCGCTCTTGAAAAGCAGAGCTTCGAGGACAACGAGGGCATCCTTACCCTCTACGATGTAGCTGGCGTCAGCCATCACGTCATTCGAGTAATAGACGTGCAGTGTCGAGTTCTTCAGCTCGACTGTCTCAAATTTACCTTGTGCGTTTACCATAACATTTGCTGCGAATATGGCGGCAGCTGCCAATAAAATCTTTTTCATAATATGTTGATTTACAAATTTGCTTTCCTTTGTATATGTACTAACTTTATTGCACTGCAAAGGTCTGAAAACATTATGAAACGCACAAGAAGGCACGCTAACGAAAGTCACGCACCAGAAGGTTAGCGATGCTGGTTATGAGGAGAATAAAATATCTCTGAAATTGAAATCATTGCCCGAGCCGTTTCCTTATCCTGCTGAGCGAGACCGGGGTGATGCCGAGGTATGAGGCGATGTAGTGCTGAGGGATGTGCGAGACTATTTCCGGATTCTGACGGAGAAGTTCCTCGTAGCGTTGCTGGGGTGTGTTGCGGATGCGGGAGAGAAAAAGCAGTTGGTAAGTGTGAAAACGGGCAGCCAGCAGGTTCTCATATTCATCACGGATTGACTCATTGGCTTTGATTATGGTTTTCAACGCCTTGCCGTCGATTGCGGTCAGCTCGCTGTCCTCGATGCTTTCAAGGGAGAACAGGCTTGGTGTTCCGTTGTGAAGGCTGTCGAACGACGAGACAACGTCGCCGGGAAAGAAGAACTGGAATGTGATGTCCTTGCCATCGTTGTTGAACGCGAGGCGCAGACATCCACTGCGGACATAATAGAGTTTGTCAGCGATCTTGCCCTCTTCGAGAATGACAGTCTTGGCGGGGAATGACAGATTCTCCGCCGAATCTTGAGAAAGTCCCGCTGATGCCAGTAATGCCGATATGTCTCCGATAGTGGCCATATAGTGACGATGATCTCACAAAGGTAACTAATATTTCGGCAGTCGCGTTAACCTTTCGCCGTTTTCAGCGACTATAACAGAAAACGGTGAAAATGTTTACAATGATTATTTATGCAGTTGTTGCAGCGGTGTCAGGCATCGGCGAGCCGTCGGAACAGACGGCGGACATTGAGTGTGTGTACGAGTACTGCACGACTAATGAGAAAGGACAAAGAGATGTATATTCCACGATTCTTCAGGTAGGGAAGAAGTCTGCGAAATTCACAGATTATTCCACCTATCAATTGGATTCCGCGATAGTGGCGAAATCGTCCGAAGACCAGATAGAGGCATTCCGTCTGCGGGAGGAAAAGAAGGAACAGTATTTCGACTATACCATCTTCCAGAACGAGCCAGCGGGGAATATGACGGTTTACGGGACGATAATTCCGGACAGATATTCCTACACTGAAGATTCCAAGACGATGAAATGGACTTTGGCGGATGGCGAGAAAACCGTCTGCGGCTACCTGTGCCACAAGGCCGAGTGTGAATATGGAGGAAGAAAGTGGACCGCGTGGTACAGCCAGGATATTCCAGTGTCGTATGGCCCTTGGAAATTGTGCGGGCTGCCGGGACTGGTTCTTGAGGCGGAGGATTCTGATGGTGCCAATAAATTCGAGGCCATCATCCTGCGTAACGGGGCATCAGTCATAACTCCGGCTTCTGACAAGAACATAACCACTACGACAAGAGAAAAGTTCGTGAAGGCGAAGAATCTGTTCGAGTCAGACCCGATGGGGAACCTGCCGCCGGAATCAATCGGCGAGATGTCCATTCATAAATATGACGACGGCAGCAGGTCGATACACATCAACGGCATCCAGCTTCGTCTGCGTGC
This sequence comes from bacterium, assembly GCA_963596515.1. GTDB lineage: Bacteria > Bacteroidota > Bacteroidia > Bacteroidales > UBA932 > Cryptobacteroides. Next base: position 15,317 of record CAVBMN010000008.1, on the reverse strand, counting down.
CAACGGGTATGTTCCGCTTGAACTGAAATAGCGACTGCCCTTGAAACTTTGAATATGAGACGCATAATCATTTGTGTCATATTCATAGCCGTCTCCGTGATGGCCTTGGCGCAGGATGCGATAAAGGGCTGTGTGAAAGACTATGAGGGGAGCCCCGTGCCTGGTGCGATAATAAAGGCATCGTCATCCTCGGCGATTCTTGGATACACGACATCGGACGAGGAAGGCCGGTACTCGCTTACAGTCGGGAGAAAGGCAGATGTCATCGTTTCTGTGGATTGCCTTGGTTACGAGTCGTCTTCCGTGACCTTGTCCAAAGACACGGACGGGACGTGCGACTTCTCTCTGAAAGAGAAAAAGATAGGCCTGAAGGAGGCTGTCGTCAGGGCTCCGGCGATCCGTCAGCGTGGCGACACCCTTTCCTTTGCCGTTTCCGCCTACACCACACGGTCGGACTACACCTTGAAGGATGCCCTGAAAAGACTCCCGGGAATCGATGTCGAGGAATCCGGACGCATAAAATACCTCGGCAAGGACATATCCGGCTTTTACATCGAGGGAATGAATCTTCTTGGCGGCAAGTACAACATCGCCACTTCCGGGATCCCGGCCTCGTATGTGAATTCCGTTCAGGTGCTCAGCAACCACAAGGAGGCGGTCATTGACAGGAACACATTCTCCGATGACGTGGCGATCAACGTAAGCCTCAATGACAAGGCCAAGATAAAGCCGGTCGGTTCCTACGAGGCTTCCGTCGGCTATGGAGACGATTGGTTGTATTCGGCCAAGGGCTCGGCGATGTTGTTCCGCACAAAGACGCAGGTGATAACGTCATTGGATGTCGGGAACATCAAAGGGTTCGCCTTGGATAAAGGCACGGACTTCCTTGAATCGGAGATTGACGAGACCGCTGTTCAAAGACTGGCCGGAGGCTTGTCCGCATCACATCCTCCAATGAAGGCCGACAGGTACATCAGCCCGTCAGATATGGCCGTGACAGTCAATGCGATCCACAAGGTCGGCAAATATTCTACGATCAAAGGCAACGCAGGCTACGGTTCGGCGAGGAGTGACTATTCATATTCATTCAAAGGTCAGTATTATGACGAAGACAACGAGGTTGTGATGTCACGGACGACATCTCCGCGGACAAGAACACAGCGGCCCTGGCTTTCCCTTGAGTACCAGAAGAATTCCGACAAATGCTTCGTCAGAGAAAAATTATACGGGAATATGGAGTTCCTCCGCTCCGCCGTGCCTGTAGAACTCAACGGCGAGATGTCCTCCCAGTCCCAATCACTCAACAGTATGGGTTTCGGGAGCGACTTCAGCGCCAGATGGCGTAAGGACAGGCTGCTCTGGAGTGTGTCCTCCGATATGGCATATTCAGCTTCACCGTCATATTCATTGAATATATCGTCAGACGACGGCGGCATATCGCAGATGGTTTCGGGCGAGGCATTCTCTTCGGAGAACACCGTCTCCACCGTGTGGGAAAAGTGTCATAACAGGGTATATATGCCTTTGATATTCAATGTTCAGTCCGACTGGCTGAAGACAGAGAGAATCAACGGAGCCCAGACGAGCGAGGGCAATGATTTGCGTGTGACCAAAGCGGTGCTGTCATTCTCCCCTCAGTACGAGTACAGCCTGCGGGATTTTGTGCTGCGTGCGCAAGTGCCGGTCCGGGGCGATGCGATTTGGCGAGGCAGCGTTATGAATGAATATTATTCCGTATGTCCGGAATTGTATCTCAACTGGAGGTTCACCGCGCGTTCGACCGTCAGGACTGAGGTGTCATATTCCAGAAACATCGGTGATGTACTGGATTTCCTGACACAACCGGTCCAGATCGACAGGACCACTTTACAGATTGCGCCGGGGACTGCCTCTGACAGCGAATATCTGACAGCCAACGCGCATTATGATTTCAAAATTCCTATGAGCCAATGGTTTGTCAATGCGGATCTTACTTATGTCAGGAATTGGAGGAATCATCTTCCGTCAGTCACGGTGAGCGGCGGCAGCATATTGAATGACCGTGTGCTTGTCCCCAATGTGTCAGACAACATCATCGCTCAGATCGGTGTGACCAAACAGATCGTGCTGATAAAGACCAAGGTGTCACTAAACGGATCATATCTGCACAATGAGGGGTGGACTATGCAGAACGGACAGATGATGGATTATGCAGGGAACAGTCTGGTGATCTCTCCATCGGTGTCCTCTCATCCTGTGGACTGGCTGGAAATCAATTATTCCGGCAACCTCGGCCGTACATCGTCATTATACGAAAGTGTCACAAAAAGCTATGACTCAAGAAGTCACGAGATGTCCGTCCGGGTGTCTCCGGTTGAATCCCTGATTCTCAGCGCGGCGACCGAGATAACCAGAAAGCAGCTCACGGACGATGTGCACAAGACAATGACTCTGCTTGATTTCGGTCTGTCCTGGAAGCGCAAGGCCTGGAAATTGTCGCTCGACCTGCGGAATGCCCTTGACCAAAGGAGTTACAGTTACACGCTCTACGATTCTGTCAATATGTTCACTTATGAATATGCCCTGCGTGGAAGAGAAATTATCTTCACTGCAATTTTGACAGTATAATAGAAATATTGTTAACTTTCGCCCCGATTTTGCGACTTACGGATGAGGCCGGTCTGAAAGGCCGCATTGAAAGGAATATGACAGAACAGGAATTCGGACATATCGCACAGGAGTACGGCGGCAGGCTGAAAGCACTGGCAAGGCGTTTCAGCAGGGCGACCGATATGGCCATCGACGAGGAGGACATTGTCCAGGAGGCGCTGCTCGCTTTCTGGAGCCTCTCCGAGAAAGGCTATCCGGTGCGCAATGTTGAAGCTCTTCTGGTCAAGATAACGAAGAATATCTGCGTCTCGCACTACCGGAAACGACACCTTGAGACTGAATCCATTGCAGGCGAGACTTTTCCCGGAGGGTTGTCCGCTACCAGCGAAGTCGATAGGCAAGATGCGGTCAGACTACGAAAAGAACTGTACGGGAGCCTGACACCGTCCGAATTGGAATATACACGGATGAGGGAAGACGGTAACTATTCTTTGGACGAAATGTCCGCAAAAACCGGCAAGGACAAATCGGTGATAAAGGCTTTGCTCTCAAAGGCAAGGCGCAAAATGAAGGAAATTTTAAAGGAGCAATGAATATGAGACAGGACAGCAGAACATTGGCGGAACTTGAGAAGGCATACCTTTCCGATGCCTCGGCGGCCGAGTTCGACAGAATCGTGCGGAAGTCGGAAGCCCGCAGACGCAGACCGATGGTCTGGGGAACAATGCTGGCGGCAGCGGCCTCATTGGCATTGATCCTCACACTGAACTTACGTGCCAACAAGTGCGAGTTCAACGGAATCGAGATGGCGGAGGGAATCCAGCAGATTATGAACCTCGACACGGACAATGTCAGGTCGGTCACCGCCACTCCGGAAGGTAATCGGGTCATTCTCACCGCTTTGATGAAAGACGGAAGTGAATGTTCCTATGTGATGCGCAGGGAAGACGGTGCCGGTGCGGTCTCGATCACCGCGATGAAATAGGTTGCGAAATCAAAGTGCACAGGAATATGCAATTGATGCGATAGATAAATGAATATGTTAAAAATCAAATAATTATGTTTGGAATATTTTTGAGCGCGATATGTGCGTTGAATATCAGTACCACCACGATGACTGCTCATTTGGACACACTTGACAGGTATATCATCAACAATCAGAAAGTCGAAAGGTTTGATGGCAGCCAGCTTGTCGGCAAGACGATAAACTATTACAAAGTCGTTCTCGCCAAAGGCAATTCAGATGGCGAGATTGTTAGGCTGCACGTGATCCTTACCGATGGCCAGAAAGCGAAAGTGATTAAGGTTAATCCATCCACTGTCGGCGAAGGAGTGAGCGTTGGAGACGACGAGGCGGTTATCACCATCGATGGCAAGACATACACCAATGCGAATTCCAAGATAATCCTTGCTAATTCCTCGATCTGTATCATTGACGGAAAGAAGTGCGACCCAGAGGCCCTGACCAAAATCAAGCCTGAGTCCATCGCCTCGATGACCGTCTATAAGCCCGGCTGCAAAGAGGCCGTGGAGATTTCCGGCAAGAAAAATGTCACAGTCATCAAGGTCGTGACGAAGTGATTATGATTCCGTGAGCTGATATATTCATAAAAAATGAAAAGGATTTGTTTTGTCGCGCTCCTTTTGTTCAGCGTGGTTTGTTTGAAAGCGCAGTCATTTACTGATTGCGAGAATGTTGTCAGAGAGACGGTGAACGCCATAAACAGTTATTCATCTGAGGCTGTTCAGCCATACTTGTCCTCGGACTTTGAGTGCTCCGGCCAGAAAGGCGATGTCGCCAATCTTGTGCTGAAAGCCACCATCGAAAAGTTGGAACAGTTGAATGACAGCATCACAAAATATGAAAGGATATCGGAGATCCGGGACGGCAATACGCTGACGCTGGTATATTCGTTCACATATTCAAAAATTGGTGACAGAACTACAACTTTCGTGTTCAACGACGAGAGCAAGATCAAAAGTCTTGAATTGCTGAAGGTTACGACCAAGCAGCCTGATATGGGATTCAATTATGGAAAGCCTCAGGCCAAAGTGATCACTGTCCCGATAACATTGTCAAAGAATAATCTGATTGTCACCCAGGCCGTAATAAATGGGGAAAAACATAACTTCATCATCGACAGCGGCTGTCCTATACTTTATCTGAACAGCAAATATTTCAGTGGAAGTGATGACAATGGAACACGTGTAGGCACATCGGAGGATGTCAACGGAAAAATCAGCGGCGGGCAGGATGTCATTTCCGTCGGCTCCTTTGATTTCAATGGAATATGTGCGGACAGCATAAAGGTTATGATGTCGGATCTATCTCATCTGGAGAACGGCACTGAGGTTTACGGCCTCATAGGCTATGACGTGTACAGGGACTACGACCTGCTGTTCGACTACAAAGGCAAGACGCTCACTCTGATTGATCCGGGTTACACGGAGACCTTCCTGAAAGAGCACAGGTATGAATATGAAGAAGTGCCTTTTGAGATGAGCAAGGGGATGCGTCATATTCCCCTCATCAAGGGCCAGATAGATACGGCCGACCTCACATTTGCGATTGACTGCGGAGCTGGAGGCAATCTCCTTGACTTCGGACTGTGGGAGAAATTCAAGAACAATCTAAGAAGAGTTAAGACGACCAGATTGAAAGGTGTCAGCAATGATGAGGGAACGGAGGTTCACGAAGGGAAATTGAAGATCCTCAAGATAGGTGATAAAGTCTTCAGGAACACAAGGACAGTGTTTAATGACATCAGTCACCTCAATAGCGAAAAGGACGAGAGAATCGATGGCCTCATAGGGTACGAGATCCTGTCAAGGCAGAAGACGATTCTGTCATACAAGAACAGGAGACTGATTTTCATAAAGTAAGGTCTATGTCTTGCGATTGGCAGACTGTCAGTCAGAATTCTTTACAAAACGCCATCAACCGCACAGCGTTTATGGGTCTTTGTCGGCGAGAACCGTTGTCTGTTGTTGCGATAATTTGAGTTATCTTTGCGTTTTACCAAATGAAAGGATGACAGCAAAGGAACGACTTGAACAGGAATATGCCTCATTGGCCGGAGGCGTCGGCTTCGACATTGACAGCATCGACAGAAGCCGCGTCGGGAGCGTTGTCAATGACATCGACAGGATGGCGGTGCTGACCCAAAGCGCGCTTTCCATCTATGACAACACCCGTATGGAACACATTTATGAGTCACCGGCGCACAAGGATTGCTTCAAAAAGGACGACGGAAGCTATGATGGGATTGCCATTCATCCTGATGACTATGAGGCCGTTCTTAAGGATGCCATAGCCTCCACGAAGTTCGTGTTCAAGAATAATAACAATGCCTTGAACCTTAGGATGATCCGGACATACAGGGCGTTCGCCTATGGTCGCTTCAGGAATATCACGGAGCAGTTTATACCGTTGGCGGCTGACACGGATGGGAACATCTGGCTTCTGCTGAGCACCGTGAGCGTTTCCGTGGACCAGACTCCTACGGCGAATGTGAGGTCAATCATAATCGACAAGGCTTCCGGTGATGTCTTTTCGCTTTCCGATAAGTTATATTCATACGACAAGATCCTGTCTGACAGGGAAATGGAGATTCTCCGGCTCATCGCACAGGGAAAACTGAGCAAGGAAATCGCTGATGTCCTGCACATAAGCGTGGCCACGGTCAACACCCACCGCCAGCATATTCTTCAGCACCTCAACGCCGACAATTCTATGGAGGCCCTGAACCACGCCCGCTCTTTGGGGCTGATCTGACATATTCATTCCGCCGCTTATGAATATTTCCGGTGCGAGACGAACGTGCCAATACTGATTTTTCAGTATTGCCGCGGAGAGTGCGGAACTGTACTTTTGCATCAAAATTCAAAATATGATGAAAAAAGTTTTGTATGTGCTTTTTGCGGCGGCGCTTATGGCGGTTCCCGCAAATTCTTTCGCCCAACCTTCGGTTGAGGCCGGCTATGTTAATTCCGTTCAGAAAATGAAAGCGTCCGGCACTACGGTGTCCGGTACCACAAACGGTGTTTATGTCGGTGCGAACTGGAACCTCGAACTGAGCAAAGTGTTCAGCCTGACTCCAGGCGTGTATTATGAATTCCTTACCACCAGCGATTACAAGTTCTCTTTCGCCTCCGGATCGGTTCAGGAGCATTACGCCAACGTCCCGGTTCTCCTTAACGCTGGAGTGAACCTTGGAGACAACGTCCGCCTGTTCGCCTTTGGCGGTCCGACGCTCAGCATCGGCATCGCCGCCTCCACTCCTGTTGATTCCGGTACAGGAAAAGGTGGCAACCGAAAGAAACACAACCTCTATTCGGACGATGACTACAATCGTTTCGATGTCCTTGCCGGCGGCGGCCTTGGAATAGATGTGAACCATCATTTCCGCTTCACGGTCGGTTACAACGCCGGTCTTGTGAACAGAACCTCATTGGACAGCGCCACCCTCAAGCGCAACCAACTGAAAATCGGAGCTGCCTTCGTCTTCTGATGACAGACTGGCTTGGCCACATCGTCCCCACAGGCTTGCTATATGGCCTGCGGGGATTATATTTTATTGGATCTGTGTTCATTAATTGGCCTTGATAGCTTGCGATTATTCGTCACTTGTGAGAGCGCGGCATCTCATAGGAAGCGTCGATGCCGAAAGAGGTCCGCTTTATAATTGGCTGTTAATGAATATATTCGTAAATGCCGCCCTCCAATAATGACTGGCCGCGTTTTCTATATTCCTAAAAAAGAACAAGTTGGGTTTTATTCTTCTCTGGACTGGTTTTGCGATCCTGCCAGACGGACTTTGGACGGACAATCGGAATTGGATTGGCATTAAGTCTTGTAGTGGGCGCAGATGAGAATCATTGATGATTAATGGACATTCGGTCAAATAAATTCATTACCTTTGTGGGTTGAGAAGCTGTTTTGATTTGTTTGAAATGTTCTTTGAGGTGAAAAAATCTTCATTTTCTTCCCGCTTCTTCAGTCAGATAGCACCGCTATCTTCCTTGGAAGAAGCGGTCGAACCTGAAGTTTTTCACTCTCAACCCAGCGCCCGAACCGAGAGCAATCGAACTTGTTCGGATTGCCGAGGTGAGTAGCGGGGAAAGAGCTTGCTCTTAATCTTCAAACAAACAATTCAAAACAGCTTCTGAAATTGAACGAATATATTCATAGGATATGAAAAAAAGTTTTGTGATTATGGCTTCAGCGCTTGCGATGGCGGCCTGCGGCCCTAAACAGCAGGTGGCTTCGGTTCCGGCCATTGACCTTGCGAACCTTGACACGACGGTCTCTCCGGCGGTTGATTTCTATCAGTACTCCACCGGTGGATGGCAGAAGAACAACCCTCTCAAACCTGAATATGCCCGTTTCGGCTCATTCGACCAGTTGAGGGAGAACAACGTCAAGAGACTCAACGACTTGTTTGCCGAGATGGGAACGTTGAAAACGGAAAAAGGCACTGTCGAGCAGAAGATTTCCGACCTTTACAAGCAGGGACTTGATTCCACAAGGCTGAACGCCGAGGGCGCGGCTCCTTTGAAGAAATATGTCGATGAGATCTATGCGGCGGCTGACAAGGAGGCTCTCGTGAAGATCATCGCCGGGCTGCACAACGTTTCCGAAAGCTCGTTCTTCGGAGCTTACGTGATGTCTGACCTGGCCGACAGCGACAACCAGATCCTTTACCTTGGACAGGGCGGACTCGGAATCGGAGACCGTGACTATTATGTTGAGGCTGAGAACGCCGCGATCAAGGAAGGTTACCGTAACTTCCTCGCCAAAGTGTTCACACTGACCGGAGTGGCCGAGTCGGAGAAGGCTGCCGCCAATGCCCTTGCGGTTGAGGACGTTCTTGCCACTAACTCCTGGACCAGCGTTCAGGAAAGGAATATCCAGGCGCAGTACAACCCTTGCAGCACCGAGGAACTCATCAAGAACTATCCTGGCTTCGACTGGAAACTCTACTTCGAGACCAGAGGAATCGCCGACCAGCAGAAACTGATTGTCAGCGAGCCTTCATTCTTCAAGGCTTTCTCTGAATATTTTGCCGGTGCTGATCTTGCCGTCCTGAAGGACTATGTCGCCGGCCAGCTCATTCAGGGCGCGACCGGTTCCCTCAGCGATGACTTCTACACCGCTTCATTCGACTTCTTCAGCACTCAGATGTCCGGAATCAAGGAACAGAAACCTCGCTGGAAGAGGGCGATGCAGGTTCCGAACAGCATCCTCGGCGAGGCTGTCGGCAAGATGTACGTCACCAAATACTTCCCTGAGTCATCGAAGACAAAGATGATCGATCTCGTCGAGAACCTCAAAAAGGCTTTCAGCCAGCACATTGACGAACTTGACTGGATGAGTGATTCCACCAAGGCGAAGGCTCACGAGAAACTGGACAACTTCACCGTGAAGGTCGGCTATCCGGACAAGTGGAAGGATTACTCCACTCTCGACATCGATCCGGAGAAGAGCTACTACGAGAACCTTCGTGCCGCCGGTGCCTGGTACACGGCCGACAATATGTCCAAGCTCGGCAAACCGACCGACAAGACAGAGTGGGGTATGTCTCCTCAGACCGTAAATGCCTACTATAATCCTACGACCAACGAGATCTGCTTCCCTGCAGCCATCCTTCAGCCACCGTTCTTCAACGCTGACGCTGACGATGCCGTCAACTACGGCGGAATCGGAGTCGTGATCGGTCACGAGATGTCCCACGGATTCGACGATCAGGGACGCCTCTTCGACAAGGACGGGAATATGTCTGACTGGTGGACGGCAGAGGATGCCGAGAAGTTCAACGCCAAGGCTAAAGTGCTTGTCGCTCAGTTTGATGAGGTTGAGGTTGTGCCGGGCCTGCACGCCAATGGTCAGCTCTCCCTCGGTGAGAACATCGGTGACCACGGCGGACTCAGCATCTCATACACGGCGATGCAGAACGCAAATGCTGGCAAGAACATCGGTCTTATCGACGGCTTCACTCCTGAGCAGAGATTCTATCTCTCTTACGGTGCGATCTGGGCTCAGAACATCACTGACGAAGAGAAGGCACGTCTGACCAAACTTGACGTTCACTCTCTTGCGGAGAACCGTGTGAACGTTTCCCTGAAGAACTTCCAGACGTTCTTCGACGCTTTCGGAATCAAGGAAGGCGATCCGATGTGGCGTCCTGAGAGCGAAAGGGTTCACATCTGGTAAAGATTTTCAATCGGGACAGGCCTAAGATATTCATTAAAGAATATTTGGTGTGGCCTGTCCCGGCACAAGTATATTCATAAAGGAATAATTTTTTTGGACGCGTCAAGGTTCATAGCCGGACGCCTCCGTTTCGGGGGGAGGATAGCGGTGGTTTCCATCGCTGTCTCTTTCCTCATTATGATTGTCTCCGTCTCTGTCTCGTCGGGATTCCGGAACGAGATCCGGGACGGCATTTCCGACCTTACGGGGGATGTGCAGCTGATGCCAGTGGATATGAACTACATCAGCGAGGCTTCCCCGATCTCCGTCAACCAGAGTTTTATGCCTTACATCGAGGCGATTCCGGAAGTCAGGAATATTACCCCTGCGGTCTATCGCGCGGGAATAGTCAAGAAAGGTGAGAGCATTCACGGGGTGCTGTTCAAAGGAACTCCTCGGGAAAAGTCTGAATCCGATACGGTGAAACTTGGTCTCTCGATTCCGGTCAGATTGGCCGATATGCTCGGGCTAAAGGTCGGTGACAAGCTCCTGACCTATTTTGTCGGCGAGAAGGTGAAGGTTCGTAACTTCAACATCACCGGTGTCTATGAGGGCGTGATGGACGGTACGGACAATATCATTGTGTTGGCGGACATCGCTGATCTTCAGAGGCTTGACGGCTGGACTTCCGATGAGGCCTCGGTTCTGGAGTTGACTTTGGCTCCCGGAGCCAAAACCGATGTAGGAATGCGCGCCGTGACCGATGAGGTCGGACACATTGCATTGGAAAGGGCCGGAGAGGATGACGACACTTTGATTGCCACATCAGTGATCAGCCGTTATCCCCAGATTTTCGACTGGCTGAACCTTATAGACTTCAATGTTCTGTTCATACTTGTCTTGATGACCATCGTGGCGGGATTCAATATGATTTCCGGCCTGCTCATAATGCTGTTCAGGAACATTTCCACAATCGGTACACTCAAGTCGTTGGGAATGACTGACAAAGCCATCGCCAAGGTCTTCCTCAGAGTTGCTTCGGTGATCGTGTTCCGAGGAATGTTGATCGGCAACGGTGTCGCATTGATTCTGTGCGGAATTCAGAAATGGACCCACGTTGTGAAACTGAATCCGGAAAACTATTTCGTACCGTTTGTCCCGGTGAGCCTGAACCTACCTGCGGTGCTTGCCGCCGACCTCCTCTCCTGGCTGGTCATAATGCTCCTCCTCCTGATCCCTTGCCTGTTCATCTCCAGGGTTGATCCGGCCCAGACTGTCAGGGCTCAATAAAATCCGTTCCACATCATCCTCATCCTCATCCTCAATCGGCACCGAGGATGTGTCCGCCGGCTGAACCTGATAACGTGGAGTCGCTCCATTGAATATGTCGTATCGGTTGAGGACCGCTTTCACGTATGCCACTGTCTCCCTCCCTTTGAATTTGCCGTGCCGGACATCCTCCACGAACAGAATTGAATCCTGACTCATTTGAGGCAGGACAGTGCAGAGACTTTCCCACGTGCCGGTGTCGATGCCTTGTGAACGGGCTAATTTTATGCAGTCGTAAATGCGTCCCTCGCCGGCATTATAGGCAGCCAAGGTGAACTTCACGAGCTCATCACTGTTTGCGGCCGTATCTCTAAATTTGTTTTGGAGTCGGGCAATGTAGGCGGCTCCGGCCTCGATGTTCTCCTTTGGATCAAGAAGATTCTCAATCTCGTAGCGGTCGGCGGTCCGTGGCATCATCTGCATCAGGCCGACAGCGCCCCGAGGGGATCTCGCCTGAATCCTGAACCTTGATTCGCTCCAGATAAGAGCCGCGAACATCTTCCAGTCCCAGCCGATTGTCTTAGCGTTTCGCTTGATCAGGTCATCGTAAGGGCTGATGATCCCGGGGACTTTCTTCACTCCCTTGCGGTAAGGGTTGTAACCTTTGAAAAAGCGATCCTGTACGGCGGCATATTCATCAGTTCCTTTGAAATTATTGAGCCAGCGTATTATTTCCCGCTGCCGCTTTTTGTCTGCCTTGATCACCCAAGAAGCCGGTGCGTCTCCTGCTTGGAATGATAGAAAATCTTCTGAATCAGGGATTTGGGCAAGTGGGAGAACCAGGACATCGAGGCTGTCAAGCCGGAGCGAATCCAGATAGTCGGCATCGCTGTCCGCAAGGAAGATTTCCACTGAATCCTTCAGATGATCGGCAAAACGTTCGGCCATCTCGTAGCAGTAGCCCGTCACATAACCTTCGGAGAGTTTGTCTTCCAACTTTAATGCGAACCTTATGGGACCGGTCCCGAAAACGTCCTCCTCTCCTTTAGGGTTCCTGTTCAATTCACTGAACGGAATGATCAGGAGCACAATCAAGGTCGGTATCAGGTACTTGAGGAATTTTTTCGTCACTCTTTTCAGTCCCATAGGCGGATTTTGTTAGAAACTGTCGCTGCTGAACCCCCTGCCTCCACTGGAGCCTAGACCGTTCAAACCTCCGCCGAGTCCTCCGAATCCACTGCCTCCACCGGAGTTGCCACCGCCACTGGAGAGACCTGATCCGGCGCTGACTGTCTTGTTTGAGCTGGATTGCAGGTAGAACGGCCAATATATTCCTAATTTAAGGGCGGTCTGTGTCCTGATGTAGTGGTGTGCGCTGAAATAGTCAGCCTTATCCATAGGCCAACCCTTCCCGACATTCTCGACTTTCACGAATATACATGCCCTTTTCCACTGAATATTGACGAACGCGTCAATGACCGGTCCATTGTTGTACTTCTCCTCCTTCTGGTTGTAGAACGCCCCGACAGCGGGATTCCATCCTGGAGAATAGTACTTAGTGTTGTACCAAGCCTCGGCTCCGAGCTGCATCTGCATAATATTTCTCTTGACATTGAACTGTAGGTACCATCTGGCGTTGACCGCAAGTGTCGGGAGCGGGATAATGTCCTGATCCGATGAGATCTGGAACAGAAGCCTGTTGTCCAGATGCAGCGGCCCGAGCACGAAATTCTTGTCCAGCGAGGCACTGAGCACGCTCATAGGGTTGTTGTTCTGCCGGACAACACCAGTGGAGTCATAGTAAACATTGCCGGAAAGCAGGGCGTAACCGACTTTCGCTCCCAATCTCCATCTCGGAATGCTGAATCCTCCCTGGATCTTGGTTGTGGAGATCTTGCCGAAGTCATTGTCCCATTTGTAATGGTTTGAGTAATAATGCTGGTAGTAATATTCCGGCTCCTCAAGGTTGGTCTCGAAATGCAGATCCAGCGAAACCGGGCTCTTCCTCGCCCTTCTGAACGGGAACAGATCGAGCCTTGCGTTCGCCTTGACGGACAGGTCGTTCATCTGGTCTCCCAGGAACACATAGTCTCCGGTAGCGTCCCAATGGATGTAATTCTTCAGCTGTCCTTCCACGCCGGCATAGACGAAAGCTGAGTTCCAGATTTTGTTGGTCGTGCCCTTCAGGAATGTCGGGTCGAACACGCTGAAATTCAGTATCCGGTTGCCGATTCCTCCGTTCAGTTTGGAGACGATGGCGTTGTCCGCCCAAGGCTGGAGTCTTAGGAACACCCTGTTTTCAAGTTTCATCACCCTGACCGAGTCGAACGATGTAGTAGGATGATAGTTGAATATATTGTCGTAGAACGACTTGCCCGCATCATCCGTGATCTGGTCCTCGTAACTTTTTCTGAATACGGAATATTCACTGCTGTGCCCGATGAATGCGGTCGTGATGTTGTTGTCGACGAGTGTGTCGGCGGCTTCCCTCTCTTCTTTCCTTTGGGCGAGAAGGTCGCCGAGTGAAGCGATCATTGCAGAGTCACCGGTGGCTATAATGCTGTCTTTGAATGCCTTGTCTGTCTTCCGGTTCTGGATATTCCTTATGAATGTGAACGGGATCCTGTATTGCTGGTCGAGGAACAAAGTGTTCCTGATGATGTTCGAGGAGGCGTTGGAAAGATTGACCGGGTACTCTCTTGCGTCCAAGGTTGTGTCGCTGACCATCTTGTTGTCGCTGGTTCCTCCGTTCTCGTTCCGAAGAACCTTGTTGTGGATGTAGCCGGCGTGCATCATATACCGCTTGCCAAGATAGTTGACGGAAGCGACGAATGTCTTGTTGGTGGTTTTCTCGTTCTGCATTATGCCGTTGCCGCCGAACCGGTTATATTCAAGGGTATAGTTCAGCGCCGGGAATATGTTCTGCGAGGTCAGGATGTGCAGATTGTCAGACTCTTTCTGCGAGTTCGCGAATATGGTGCCGAAGTAGGCGAGTTCCGTGTAAGGGGTCTTCGTGTTGTACATCGGGAGTGTCTTCGCCGAATATGTCCACGCCTCATACGGGTTGTAGAACGATACCCCGTTCTCGCTTGTGCGGTTGAACCAATTGTAGTACTGCATCGCGGATCCGGCGACTCCCAACCACGTGGCGTTCACGTCCTTCCGGTAGAACGGATAGTCGTGGTACCAATGGTTGTAACTGGTGTCCGGCTGCCTGATGTCCATCTTGTGGAATTCCCGCTCGTGGGTCCACTGGATAATCCGCTTGTACTGAAGGGAATCCGGCAAAGCGAATGTCTCAAGGACTCTCGGGGTAGCCTCCTTGACACTGTCTCTGTAAGCCTTCAGGCTGTCCTTGACATTCAGGACGCTGTCGGCTATGTGCTTCTTGATCTTTTCCTTGACTTCGAAGTCGTGTTTTTTCCGTTCAGCCTTGGAGAGACTGGCGTACCAGGCTGCGTCAGCCGCTTTTTTACGGATGGCCGAGTCAAGGTAGTAGAGCGAATCGACTTTCGGCCAGTCCAGAGAATCGCCCGCTGTCTTCAATGAGTCCACTACTATCCTGTGGGTCAACGAGTCCAGTATCGCCACATAGTACTTATAGCGGAACGGGTCGATCTCTTTCAGAGAGTCAGGCGGGAATATGGTGTCTCTTGCCGTCAGCTGCGGGGTGGTGTCAATCGGCGCGAGGACGAATTGGGTCGTGTCCTCCTTTCCACCCGCATTGCCGATGAACTGATTCCTATAGCGGATCGTGTCCGGTTGCAAAGGTCTTTCCGCTATGATATAGCCATAGCCTGGATCTCCCGCAAGCGGACGATTGCCCATACCGATGGCCTGAAGCGCGATCACGCACACCACAATCACCGGAAACCATATTCTTTTCAAAGTCTCTTTCATATTCCCTAAAGGGTACAATCTCACAAATTTACTGTTTTTCCGCTTTTCTCACAAATTCGGTGCTAAGAGGGCCATAAGAGGGCCATAAGGTATGTCGGGTGCGAATATGCCGCTCCTGCACCCGTGACGCCGAAAAGTCTAACTTCCGGGTGCGGGAAGCCTGACTTTGCACCCGCCAGATTTTTCACCTCAAAGAACATTTCAAACAAATCAAAACAGCTTCTTAATATTCCATAAATATTTAGTATCTTTATAGTTGTTAATTGAATCAAGCTATGGAGAAGAAACTCTGGATATACGACACTGATCCGTACCTGAAGCCGTTTGAGGAGGCGATCAAGGCACGGCACAAGAGGATTCTGGATGC
>CAVBMN010000007.1:0-48285 GCA_963596515.1 bacterium | reverse complement strand
TGTGCTTGTGGGAAGGATTAAAGGATTGGATGTTGAAGCGAGCGTGGCTAATGCCCGAAACTTCCTCGGTAAGCCTTACGATGACATATTTATGCCAAGTGACAGTGCTATCTACTGTTCAGAGCTTGTGCAGAAGTCGTTTGTGTTCAAGCGACGGAATCTGAGGCTGCAACGCCTTGGAAATCGAAGTTGCGACAGTAATGCTTGTAAACTGGTCTTTGGCACGATTCCGATGTCATTTCACGACAGCACCGGCAACGTGACCGAGTTCTGGACGAAATTCTATGCAGCCCGTGGTCTGACGGTCCCTGAAGGCGAACCTGGAACCAATCCCGGACAACTTTCCCGCGATCCTAATGTCAAGATCCTTGGGTACTTAAAGTAATTTCGCCAGACTGTCGTAGTACTGCTTGCTGACTGGAATATGTCCGACCCCTTCCCGGATGAACTCCGTGTAGATGATCCCGTCCTTGTCCCTGCTCAGCACCTTGATGTGCCGTGGGTTGACATAGTAAGACCTGTGGCAGCGCACAAAACCATGCTTGACGGCATCCGCCTCCAGACTTTTCATAGAGTTCCTTAGCTGATAGTCTTTCACCCTGTCGTTCTCCAGGTAGTGTATGTTGATGTAGTTTGCGTCTGCACTGACATACAGCACAGCTGAAGGATCAATCGTCAGTTTAAGCCTTTTGTGCTCATCATAGAACTTGATCAGTGACGCCTCCTGGGCCTGCCCGGCATTTGCCAGATCATAATTCTTGTTGGAGATGATCCGCAGGAGAATGCAAAGCAGGTAAGGGTAAATCAACGTCAGACACACGACCTCGAAACAGTAGGGAAGAGCCGAGAAATATGGCATCCCACCGTCTTTTCTGTAGAACAGTGAAGTGTAGAGCGCGAAGAAAAACGAGATGACCAACGTCTCTCCTAAGCACCAGACCACGTAATGCCACCACCTGAAAGGAATATACTTGTAAAGGAACGAGAAAACAAGTCGTGTCAGCGCCAGGACTCCGATCATAATGCACGACAGCATCAGAAGGTGGAATGTCCACGATTTCCCTCCCACATCGTAAAAATCCGACAATGAGAACGGATTATAGACGAAGCAAAACACGAAGAAGAACAGCGGCATCAGTACCGCGTACTTCACTTGACTGCCATAGCCTTTAGAAACTCTCAATGGTGTGTTCATAGCCTTAAAACTTATCCCAAACTTGTCAATACCGTCCCAAAATATTCTGGGACGAAATTCCAAAATCAGGATTTTCGTCCCTAAAATACATCAATTTTTCCGCCAAACAAGGGTTTTGTGACTTTTTTCGCACCTCTGGAAACACTTTCTTCGTCACAAGGCGCAAATGCGGTACTTTTGCATCCGAGTAGAAAAAACATACGCATTATGGAACAGATCATAAACACTTTTGAATATTCAGTTGCCCCCGAGAACATTGACTATCAGGGGCACGCCACCGTGCCGTCCATCTGCGGCAGCATCATCAACGCCATCGGTCAGAACATCCGCAAGGAAGGCTGCGGGATAGATGTGATGAAAAATGCGGGACAGTCGTGGGTCCTTCTCCGTTCGGCTTTCGAGATTGATGAGCGGCCGCGCCTTTACGACAACTATAATGTCAAGGTCTGGCCGGTTAAAGGCAAGGGGCTTACTTATAACAGATGTGTCAAACTTACTGACTCTGACGGCGAGGAGATCGGACGTGGGACAACAGAATGGTGCGTGATCGACATTAACACCAGAAAGCCGATATTCCCGGAACTCGGTCTGTCGGACGTGGATATTCCAATCCCTTGCAAGAGTCCGAGACGCATCATCGATTTCCTGCCGGATTTCATCAAGCACAAGGAGGTCGGTTACAGTGAGTGCGATTTCAACGGGCATCTGAACAACACCCATTATATAGAGATGTTCTATAATCTTTTGCCGGAGAGTGTCTTGTCAAGCGGGCTCTTTACGAGGATAGACATCAACTTCAGGCGTGAGGTGCACCGTGGGGATGATGTCGCGTTCGGAATACGCAAGGCCAGCGACGAGGAGTACCTTTTTATGGCAAAAAAGGGAGACGCGACACTCTGCCACGCCTCCCTGCAAGCTGTTTGACTGCCAAGTCACTTCGACAGGCTCAGTGACCGGTCTATTTGACCCTCTCCACCGAAGCAGACCTGCCGATGGACTTGATCATCACGCCAAGATCCTTAGGTGCCTTGTAGTAGATGCTGGACACGCCGGTTGCGTCCTCAATCATAATCGAACGAGTCACATTCACACTGCAATTTGCCGTTCCTGATGTTTCAAGGATAGCGTTCTCGGTCTCGGCATCCATAGCCTTTACCTTCGATACTCCGGAGGCGTCAACCTCCAACGTGCCGACTTTTCCGCTCAGGTTAACCTCGCTTGTCCCGGACGCGTCAATCTCTACTTTCCCGAACTCTCCTGTGATGTTTGTCTTGGTGCACCCACTGACATCAGCGTCAAGTTTGTTGGTGTTGATATTAAAACTGTTTTTTGATGTCCCCGAAAGATCGAGTTCAACCTCCCCGGAGAAGTTTCCGGCTATCTTGCACGAACTTGCCCCACTGACCTCGGCATCCAATTTTTTTGCATTGACACTTAGTGACTTGAGTTTGCTTACTCCACTCACATCAAGTGAAAATTCTTTTTCTCCAAGATCAAAAGTGTCATCGCAGGTCAGACTCGTGATTCCGGACATTTCCAGCTTGCTGAGTTCTGGCATAGCCACCTCGGCCTTGCACGTCCAGTTTCCCAACTCTTTCTGAAGCTTTGTCGGAATATCCTTGTTCCACCCGATCTTCAGCACACCGTTACGGACGTACACTTGGAGATATTTCTGAAGCGCGCTCGGCAGTGTCACTTCCACTTTGTACGAATCAGACTTGACAAGGTTGACCTTAACAACCCCGCTCAGCTCCAATCCGGTGAAATCGTTGCAGTTGAACCTGCATTTCGTGTAGTCCACGTCGCCTTTCGGTGCTGACGCCAGATTCAACGATTCGGCCTCATACCCTGCTGACGCGCTGAAATCGCTAGCGGCGAACATCATAAGCACCGCTGCTCCAAAAATCATAAACTTTTTCATAACTCTTTTATTTTGTTGATTTTATCCAATCCATTAAGTAATTCTCCATAATATTCTTTCAATATGGTTGCCTTCGTCACGTCGTCAAGTTCCTCCGGCAGCTGGTCAATCATCGGCACTGTCTCCTCGGCGATGCTGCCCACAGTCGCACCCCACCTGTCATCCAAATCTTTTGCGAATATCTCTCCGTACATTTCCGTAATCTTCTCTGAATATGCCAGATACACCGCCACCGGATCATCCTCCACCCCTGCGAACCAATCAACCTCACCTGTTGCCGGACGGTTTATGAATATCACAGCGGCGATGGCTGCCGCGCCCACAATTGCCGCTGTACCGAATATTTTTGTGAATATCCTTGTCCGATGACCGCTAACTTCTTTTTTAGCCTCTATAGCTCCTCCAATCATAGCGTCCAGTTTCGCCTCGAACCGTACCTCGTGTCCGGCCGGAAGCTCCTGATCGTTAAGAAGTTCAGGATTATTATCGATATATTCTCTAAAGTCTGTCATATTCATATTTTTTTAATTTTTCGGCCAATTTTGCCCGGCCTCTTGAAAATTGTGTCCTGATCGTGCCTTCTCGTTCTCCAGTCAGGTTTGCGATTTCCTCGTAGTCAAGCCCTTCCAGAAGAACCAGATTCAGAATCAGCCTATAGTTGTCCGGCAGCTCATCGATGGCCTTGCGGATCCTGACTATCCCTGAGGCAGATCCAGAGAACTCAATCGGGTTATCATTGTCATATTCAGAAGCGTCGGCGGCATATTCGTCAAGGAAGAGTTTTTCCCGCTTTTTCCGCCTTACGGCATCGATGGATTTCCTGATGCAGGTCCGGTTGAGCCACATCGCGACCTGCGCCGGTTTTTTGGGAACGATCTCCGATGAGATGAACTTGAGGATGGTGTCCTGCATAATCTCCTCGGCCTCGCCGCTGTCGCGGACAATCCGCAGGCTTGTGTTGTAAAGCCTTTTGGCGTGCGCCTTGTAGAACTCTATGGACTCTTCTCTTGTCATCATTTCTTTGTCGTTTCACAATATAAACGAATATTCCGGTCAATTGTTACAATAATTTTCATTTTTTCTTGCGGATTCTAATCGAAAAAAGAGACCGCCCCAGACGGGACGGCCTCGAAATCGACTCTAAGAATCTGTTTTTGAATTGTTTGGGATGTTGAAAAATCTTCAAACAATTCATATTCAAGAATATTTGCTAAAGTAGTGTGGCTTTCTCTCCGAGGAATCCATCGTTGGGCGTAGGACGCTGGGAAGCGAAAGTACTGAAAGGTTCCAGACAAAGGTTTGAATATGTCTTGGAGCCCACACTTTGCCTTGTGTAGGAGGCACTGGTTGCTTTCTCCGTTGTGAACAGCAGGAACTGGTAGCTGTTGATCGCTGCGTCTGAGTACGGGCTTGGCGCCATCCTAACAGCACCGTCGATGAATCCGAGGGCTAAGCTGTTGCCTCCCCAGTAGATAGACAACCCGTCTGACAGACCAAGTGTCACGTAGTATGTCTTGTAGCGTCCAAGCTGCTGAGGCTCGATCTGAATCGAGTGGCTCTCCGGATCGTAGTATCCCCTGACCTCTGGAGTGAAATCGTTGGTGTTGGACAGGCCGCTGATCATCACGTCATTCCCGCCAAGGCTGTAGATGTCCACACGGAATGACTCTTCCGCTGAGGATGAGCCGCTTGTGTTGTCCACAGTCGCCGTGGCTTTGTACGCTCCGATGAAGTCTTGCAGGTTCTTGTCAGCATCGAAATCGGATGCGGCATAGCCTTTCGTCACGGCTGTCTTAGTGACGAACTCACGATCCCCGAACTCATTGACCACACATACACATAGCGTATAGCTTGTGCCTTGCTTCAATGTGTTGAACACGGTGGCGAATCCGTCATCGCTCACCAGTGTCTGAATGAACTCCTCGGTGACCTCGTTGCCTCTTTCCCAAGTTATTTCCTCGGCGCTTGTCCTTAGGTTGGAGACCATATACTCAAGATAGTCGGTTCTCATACACAGGTACTTGAGAGAGACCACATTGTCAGCTTGCATATCCCAGAACAAGGTCGTGTAAGGGGAATAGAGCGTGTTTGACTCATCGTTCCTCCATTCGAACTTGTTGACCCTTGGAGTGTAGCGTCCGTCCGGATCACAGGTGAACCTCTTCATATAGAGCACTGTGGCAGTCGATGTGGAGTCGTATGCCAAAGCGACCGCCGTGCAGTTGCCTGAGCCGACATTCCAGAGGTCGGAACTATCGTCATACAACGTGACCACAGGGGCACTTCCCGGCTTTTTGTCAGCTTCCAGCACCTTTCTGATCTCTTCCTGCCTGGCTGTGTCCTCGGTGATGTCTCCGCTGACGACCGTAGCCTTGTAGAACCTGGTATATTCATTCTTGCTGAATGAGAGCCTTGGGGCCTTGAAGCCCGTGTCGGTGGTTTCGATTCCGTCGAAGGAGATTTCCACCACCGGAGTCTTGTCCTCGTTGCCGTTGAATGCGAGTGTCTCGTTGCCCTGTGCGAAATAGCCGGCAGAGACGAAATAGATCAGGTAGAACGAGAAGTTACCGTTGCCGTCGTAGGTGCAAGGGTACGAGTTGTAGGCGGCTTTGTTGCCGGTGTACTCGGCCATATCGGAGACCTTGACATATTCATTGTAATTGGAGTTGTAGTAGCCGATCGACTGCGAAGGCACAGTGCAGGTGTTGTCGTCGTTGAGGATGAACTTGAATGACACGCCGCTGGCCCAGTCATCGACTTTGAATATGTTGGTTCCGACCGCCTTCTCCACTTTCAGGCCGCTGTCACGTCCGGTGTAGAAGGCATTGTAGGTGTAGGTGGCTGTCTGCTGCACCTTGTTCCCGCTTTCGTCTGTCCTGTAGTAAGGTTCCCATTCGAGGGCGAAGGACACTGACAGGTTGATCTTGTCGGAGAACTGGGTAACGTAGGCGCTTCCAGTTCCGGTCTCTTCCTGACGATCGCTTATGAGTATGGTCGCATTGAGCGTCGAGCCGGTCAGGAGCTGCCTCAGGTTGACTTCGACAGGGACTGAGACCGAATAGCTGCCGTCTGGCAGTGTGACAGTCTCAGGAATGTTGAACGCGCTTTCGTTCTCTCCTTTTTTCTGGAGTCCGACAGACAGTTCGCCCTTGTTGCCCGGTCTGGCTATCTCTATCTCAAAGGATCCGGACTTGCTGCCTTGCGGGAACTCCTTGGTAAGGGACGACTGGATGAAATGGATTTCCTTCGCATCGTCAGCGCTTGGCTTGTAGATGGTTCCTTCCTGCTCCTTACCGCAGCCGGCGGCGAGCAGGGAAGTGGCCAGTATGCTTAATAATATCTTTGTGTGTCTCATTGTATCTGAATTCTATCAAGGGTTCTGATCTTCTTCGTTGATGTTAGGGTTGGCGTCGAGCTCGTCCTTAGGGATGGTCAGCACCCAGTCGTAGGTGTCGGCGTTCGTGATGTTGATGCCGTTCCGTTTCATAGCGGAGATGCATTCCTCCGAGAATCCGTCCTCGGTACGCCTGTCGATTCCCTGTCCGGTCCTTCGCACATCGAATATGCGGCCATATTCTCCCCAAAGCTCAACTCGCCTCTGGATCAGTATGTTCTCAAGGAGTGAACCTGTCCACGTTGTCGTTGTCGCCCCAAGATAGGTTCCCGAATAGTTGTAGGCGTTGTACTTCGGGTTTCTCTTGGCCATAACCTTGTTCATAATGTCGCGGGCCTCATCCTGGTTACCCAGCCTGAGGGCTGCCTCGGCGGCGGTGAAGTACATCTCCTCGACTCTCATATAGATGTAGTCTCCGAGCCAGGACTGGACGTTGGAGAACGCGAACTTCTTTGAGATATAAGGGGATTCCCTGTCAGTAGGATCCCACCATCTGAGACGGATGTCGCCTGAACCGATGTGGTTGTAGAGCTGTTTGTTGATCAGTTTCGGGGCGGACTTCGCATACGCACCGTCGATATTGTCCATATGTGTGAAGAATCCAGCGTAGGCACCTGACTGCTCTGAGTTCTCGATCCCGGCGCCCCACATCACATCACCGTTGCCGATGGAGTTCATTCCTCCCATAAGCTCGTTCTCTCCACCGATCTCGTATGTCCCTTCGTCAATGACTCTGGAAGCGGCTTTGTAGGCACCTTCCCAGTCACCCTCGGTCAGGCAGACGCGCGACTTGATGCCTAAGGCGACATATTCATTGATGTGTGACTTGTTGCCTTTGTTCAGGGTAGAGGCCGCTCCCTTTCCAAGCCGCACGATGGCGGAGTCTATGTCGGAGTCGATCTGTTTGTAAACGACCTCAAGGTTCTCCCTCGGCTTGCCTTCGGTGCTGATGGACGTAGGCTCTGTGTAAATAGGCACTCCAGGGTCGCTCCAGCGGTACTTGCCGGTCATCGGATTGTAAGGTGCCCTGGCGAACCAGGACGCGAGGTTGAGGTAGGAGAGTGCCCTGATGGCATAGGCCTGTCCCACGACGTAGGACACATCGGCCGAACTTCCTCCCATCGTCTCCTTTGCCGCGATCACGCTGTTGGCGTTGGCGATCCACTTGTAGTTGGCGTACCAGACATCATAGGAACGGAACGCCGAGGATGTGTACTGGTTCTTGACGTTGTAAACGTGGTCGTACCAGAACCAGCCGTTGCCTTGGGACTGCATAATCAGGTCATCACCCATAACGTCCATCGCCAGGTTGTAGGCTGCGAT
The DNA here is from genome assembly GCA_963596515.1 of bacterium. Classification (GTDB taxonomy): domain Bacteria; phylum Bacteroidota; class Bacteroidia; order Bacteroidales; family UBA932; genus Cryptobacteroides. The sequence continues at coordinate 40,452 of CAVBMN010000007.1, read as the reverse complement.
GCCGAAGCATTGGTGGGTGTTGCCTGAGGTTGACCAGCCGGCTGTCCACATCGAACGGTAGATTCCGTTGATGGAGGTGATGGCTGTGGAAGCCTCCCTCATCAATTCCTCTCCGGAGCCGGAATCAGTCGGATTGAACTCAAGCATATCGCTGTCGCAGGAAACCGCCGCGATGGCAAGAGTCGCAAGAATATATAATTTTTTTCTCATTAGACTATCTCTTAGAATTGAATATCAATGCCCGCCACAATAGCTCTTGACGGGGTGTAGGAATACGACACACTTCCCGTGAAGTTGTACTGTGGATCCATACCGTCAAGATGGTTGAACATCGCGATGTTGTCTGCCGTGGCAAACAGCCTCAGCGAGCTGATGTCCAGCTTCGAGAGCCATTTCTTCGGGAAGGTGTAACCGAGGGTGATGTTCTTGATGGCGAAGTACGATGCGTTGATGAGCGCCGTGTCGTTGGCCGGAGCCGATCCTCCGATCTCGACCATCGGCACGTCCGTGACATCCCCAGGCTTCTGCCATCTGCGCAGGACGTTCTTGTGCCAGTTGTTGCCGGCGTACTGGACGTTCATTGTACCTGAATATAGCCCGTCATATACCTTCCCTCCGATGGACCAGGTGGTCAGGAAGGAGAAATCAATGTTCTTGAATATGACAAAGCTCGATCCGAGGCTTCCGGACACGGCCGGCTCACGGCTGCCCATATAGTATTTGCTCAGGGAGGCAAGCGAGACGTTGTCCGTGACATATTCATCACATTTGACGTTGCTTATGGCACCATTCTCGTCAACGCCTCTCTTCCAGTAGGCGTAGTAGAGTCGCTTTCCGGTGGCGGGATCGACTCCGGCGGTCTTGGATAGGTAGAATGTGTAGATAGGCTTGCCGACCTCTATGACGGAGGCACCGGCGCTGATGAAGTCCTGTGATGAGGTGAGGCTTGTGACCTTGTTGCGGTTCAGCGACGCCATCGCGTTGGCGTCCCATCTGAAGTTCGGTCTGTCGATGATGTTCACCCTTCCGGAGAACTCGAATCCCTGGTTTCTCATCGATCCCACGTTGGCATCGTAGCCGGTGAATCCGGTCGAGATGGCCAGCGGGTTCTCCAAAAGCATATCACGGGTGTTGCGGTTATAATATTCAGCGGTGAAAGTCACCTTTCCGCCGAAGAGCGAAGCCTCGATTCCGGCGTTGAGGTTACCGTTCTTCTCCCACGTGATGGCCTTGTTCTCAAGCTTAGACGCGAAGGCTCCGGCCTCGGTGCCGTTGGCCCAGGTGTAGTCGTACAGACCTTGCCAGGCGTAATAGGTTCCGAGGTTGTCGTTGCCCTGCACTCCGTAGGAAGCCTTGACCGTCAGGTTGCTGAGCCAAGAGGAGAACCGCTCCATAAACTTCTCCTGTGAGAGCCTCCAGGACGCTCCGACAGACCAGAAATTACCCCAACGGTCTGTCCTGTAGAATCTTGAGGAACCGTCGGTACGCCAGCTGGCATCGAAATAGTAACGGTTTTTGAATCCATAGTTCAGTCTGGTGAACCAGGACTCGATTCCATAATCATTCGAGTAGCTGGAATTGCCTGAAGTCGTGACGGCCGGGTCGAGCTCATCGATGCCGTCCATAATTCCGGTCTTCTCTCCCATAGCATAGTTGAACCTGTAGCGGTAGTACTCGTGACCGAGCAGGACCTTGATGTCGTGGTCGGAGAACGTGCGGTCGTAGTTCACGATCTGGTTGAAGGTGTAGCTGAGCGTGCGGGTGTTTGTCTTGCTCAGGCGGCCTCCCTGATCAGCGGCGTTGCCGTGGTACTTGTCGTTCGTGATCGTGCGCTGGTAGTCGTTGAAGTCGGTTCCCAGATTCGCTGTCAGCCTCAGGCCGTAGAGAAGGGCATCCTTCTTGGTGGTTCCCAAGGTTATGTATGACCTTGCCGACAATGTGTTGCGGTAGTAGTACGCCTTGTTGTTGTAGAGTTCGGCCCTGGAGTTGAATCCCTGGGCGGTAGGACGGTTGGCGTAGCCGTTGTCGTCCTCGTCACCATATTCATACTGAAGGTTTCCGGCCTCGTCAAGGACGTTGTTTCCTTCCATGTCTTTGAGATAGACCGGGTAAACAGGCGCCATGAACTGTGCCGTGTACCAGACGTTGGAGGTCGTGGAGCCGGAGAAGTTCTGGTAGTCGGCCTTCGTGTGCGAGTAGTTCGCGCTCATCCCGACCTTCATCCAGGAGTTCGCCTGGGAGTCCACGTTGACCCTTCCGGTGTAGCGGTTGAAGTCTGTGTTCTGGAGGATACCGTTCTCCTTGTAGTAACCCATCGAGATGAGGTAGTTGATCTTCTCGGTCGCTCCGTTCACGGAAAAGATGTGTTCGGTGCGCAGGGCGGCGTTGTCGCTGATCTCGTCCATCCAGTTCTCGTTCCAAGCAGCTACCGCATCGTCCTTTATCTTGCCTGTGGCTGGGTCGATCACCGTTGACCAAGTGTAGTTCTTGTACGGGTTGTAATATTCAGGATTCTTCAGACCACCGATGGTCTGGCCAAGGTTGGCGGCGGCGTATGCGCTGGCCCCCTCGAAATCCATTCCCGTGCTGTACCTCGCGCTGTTCCTGAGGGACTCGTAGGTCAACTCGATGAAATCCTCCATACCGACCAGATCGTAGCGTTTAAGGGAACGTGAGGCTATGCCCGCGCTGCCCTTGTAGCTGACAACCGAACGCTCACCGCTGCCCTTCTTTGTGGTGATGACTATGACTCCGTTCGCACCTCTCGCTCCGTAGAGCGCACTGGCCGAAGCGTCCTTGAGCACGGTCAGTGACTCGATGTCAGCCGGGTTGATGGCGCTGAGGGAGCCGTCGTAAGGAATTCCGTCCACAACGTACAGAGGTGTGGAGACAGCGTTGATGGAGCCGATGCCTCGGATCATTATCGAAGCCCCTTCGCCAGGCTGTCCGCCGCCGGAGGTGACTTGAAGTCCGGCCACCGTACCTTCAATGGATTTTGTGATGTTGCCGGTGACTCTCTTCTGAAGCTCGTCGCCTTTGACGACAGAGGCTGAACCTGTGAAACTGCTCTTTTTTGCGGTTCCGTAGGCCACCACCATCACTTCACCAAGCTCATCGTCAATGACATCTTCCTGAAGGGTGATGTCGATCACTGTCTTTCCGGCCACGCTGATTTTCTGAGTGACGTAGCCGATGCTTGAGAATGTCAGTACGGCATCGGACGGGATTCCGGACAGGGTCCACGTTCCGTCCTCCATCGTGACGGTCCCGACCGTCGTGCCTTCGATGAAGACCCCGACTCCGATCAGGGGATTGTTGCCGCTGTCTTTGACCGTGCCTTTCACATTGATGTTCTGGGCGTTTGAGACCAGAGCGAAGATAAAGGCCAGCAAAGAGGCGGTGATTGTTCTCTTTATGCTATTTCTCATAATTTGTTCCGAATATGTTCATATTATGGATGATTGTCCACAGGTCTTCATCGGCCACATCAGCGGTCGGGGCAGGGATGGCCTCCACGCCGTCCAGCCTGATCCCTATGGAGACAACTTCGGCGTTGACGGCCAGATTCTCTACACCTGCGGCGGCCTTTGTCCTTGCCGACGATGTTGTCCCGTAGGTCGCGCTTGTAGTCACAGAGGAATGTCTGGTCAGCTTGTCCCCGGCTTTGTTGACCACAGTCGCCAATGCGGTGTAGGAAGTCTGCGGCTCAACGTTTATCAGAAGCGCAAGACCGTCCCCGTTGATGTAGTCGATATACGTGGCGTCCAACTTATTGCCTTTGTCTTCCACAAGAGCAGGATAGGAGGATTCCGGGATATTGGCCAAAACGGATGACTTCACGACGAGAAGCTTGGCGGATTCTATGCCCACACCTTTCAGCACGCAGGCCATCTTGCAATATGTCGGACCGTATCTCTCGTTGACCAGCGCGGCGAGCGAGAACCAGGTGTAGGCCTCGCTTGTTGTCTTGGTCGTGATGGAGTTGACGGTAAGTTCCTCTTCGCCATTCAAGGATGTGGCGAGAGCCGACAACGTGTAGGAGACTCCAGGGTTGCTTGGAGTCACAGAGTTGTAGCCGCTTTCCGAATTGAGAAGTGTCAGGTATTCCGGCTGGACGGCGTAGCTGTAGGATGGATCCCTGAGGAAATCCTTCACGGCCTCCTTGTCGTAAGGGTCGCTGAACACTTTTGTGAAAGTGGTTGTCGGAAGAAGACGGTAACGTACGCTCTGCACATCCTTGCCTTTCCAAGTGGTCCATACGGAGTTTGTCCATCCGTAACCGGAGAGCCCGGCGTAGGCGTTTGTGATGTAGAAACGCTGGTTGAACCAGTCTTTTCCGCCGTAGTTAGGGCCGGATGACCAGCCTGTGGCCGTGGTGGTTATCCGTTTTGAGTAAAGTCCGGAAGTGACGTTGCCGTTGTAGTCCATTCCGAAAGCGATGATGTCGTAGCTCATCTCGGATGCCAGGCTTGTGACTCCTATGGTGTTTGTCCCGACTTTGAGCACCGATGCCATAGCGAGCTGGAGGCTGATGCCCTTGCTCTTGGCATATTCAATGATGGCGTTTCTGTAGGTTCTGATTATGGTCTCGTCATCATATTGCATTCTTGTTGAGGCTGACACCACATCGTAGTAATATGTCGCGTCCGGAGTGGCGTACACGTCGAAGACCACAGCATCCGCAAGAGTCTGCGTCGGGACGATCAGAAGCGCGGGAACATCCTCGCTTGAGGTTGTGAACCTTGCCTCCGCTGTCTCGGAAGCCTCGCTGCCGCTGTTCTCCGCCGGAATTGCCTTTACCGTGAATATGTAGTCCTGGCCTTTGTCCAGATTCGAGAGCGAGATGCGGTTCTCAGAGGTCGAGCCGGAAGTCTCTCCGACAGAATATTCATACTCCGCAGCTCCAGGAATCACACTCCAGCTGACGATGGTCTTCGAGGCGTATGTGCTTCCGATTGTTATTTCCGGTTTGCCGAGCCTGCTTATCTCAGATGTGCGCACGTGGATGTACACAGGCTCGGAAGGCGTGAGTCCGCTGTCCTCGGCAGGTTCGGCCTGAAGTGTCACGACATATTCCTTGGACGCTTCAAGTCCCTTGAACTCAACGGACAGCGCGGAGGTGTTCTCCACGTCTGCACCGTCGAGACTGTAGGAATATACCGCCGCACCATAGACCTTCTCCCAGTCCAGCCGGAAACTTGACACTGTGACTTCGCTCACCTTGGCCTCAGGAGCCTTAAGGGTCTCGCTCAAGGTTTCTTCCTTTGTCTCTGAACCGCATCCGGCGAAGAGAAGCATCGCTGAGAACACCGCCACTATTGTGGCCGGTCTCATCAAAATATTTCTTGAAGTCATAATCATTCCACAGTAACGTTAATGGTTCTTACAGACTGGTTTCCGTCGGTGACTCTTATGACCACACGGCCTTTGCCCACACCTTTGACAGTCATAACGCTGTCCTTGAGGCTGACTTCCACGATGGCGGCATCGGAGACTGTATAAACAAGGACATCGGTCTTGAAGAAATATTCGGACAGATCGATTGTCTTTGTGTCCCCCTTGCCGATTGTGAGGTCAGGAATCAGAGCCACTTTCTTGACCGCCAGCAAAAGCTGGTAGGTGTCCAGTGAGCCGGCTCCCATATTTCCGAAATATGGTGCCTCGCAATATGGATCCACCGGTCTTACGCTTGACAGCAGCGCTTCCTTGAGCATTTCTGCTGTTAGCCCTTTCTTTTTATCGGCTCCGTAGTACCAGCTGACCGCAAGGGCGCAGGCTCCGGAGACGTGTGGGCAGGCCATAGATGTACCGTTGATCCCTTCGTATGCGGATCCGCCGTCTTCGGACACACTTGTGCTGTAAACCCCTCCGTATGTGGAGTTCAGTGACAGGTCACCGCCCGGAGCGGAAAGGCTTACCCATTTGCCGTAATTCGTGAAATATGACGGGGTGCCGAGCCAGGATGTGGAAGCCACGCTGATGACTCCCGGATCGGACGCAGGATAGCACAACTCGTCGGAAGCGTCGTTGCCTGCCGCGAAAATCACGATTCCGCCGGCCATAGGACCTTCCTGATTGCCGTTCTCGTCAAGGCCAGCATATTTCTTGAAATAGGCTATGGCTTCGGCGAGGGCGGAGTAATTGCCTCTGGTCCAGTCGTTTTTAGACAAGGCACCGGCTGTGTATCCCCAGCTGTTCTGACAGATTACCGCACCATTGTCGGCCGCATATTTGATGGCTCGCACCTGAGCGCCGAGACCACCGCCGGAGTTGCCTGACTCAGAACTGCCGAGGGTCTCGCATGACATTATCCTGACACCGTCGCCCTTTCCGGATCCACCAGCTATTCCATTCACTCCTACACCATTGTTGTTGACAGCCGCGATGGTTCCCGCGACGTGCGTCCCGTGCATATTCTCCGCTGAGAATGTAAGAGTTCCGTTGTTGTCTGTGAAGTTGTAGCCGTTCACATCGTCGATGTAGCCGTTGCCGTCGTCATCGATTCCGTTTCCCGGGATCTCTCCCTTGTTGACCCACATATTCGCCGCCAGATCCTCGTGGTCGTATTTGACTCCTTGGTCAACCACAGCCACGATGACATCCGGATTGCCGGTGCAAAGCTGCCAGGCCGCATAGACGTCCGCGTCTGCCCCCACGACAGTCGAGTTGGCGTAAACGTTTCCCGGATTGTTGTAGTGCCACTGCATTCTCTGCGAGCGGACACTCTCATTGAACGGGAACGGAATATTCCTTGCCGATGAATATGCCATTGTCGCGACCGGCTCTTCATATTCAGCTGTCGTGGCCTTTGAATATGATGCCGCAGTCGTAGGTATGGAATATTCAATGACCTCCACCCCGTCGCATCCGGAGAGCATATTCGCCACTTCCTTCGCAGGGATGGTCTCATCATACTTGGCTATGAACCATCTGTCCAGCCCTTCCTTTTCGGTACGCGCCTCGAACCGTCCGCAGGTCGGGAACAAGCGTTCGAAACTTACGGAGCCGACATTCATCAACACCCTGTCGATCTGTGTGTTGCCTGATGTCACGCCTCCGGCTCTTGTTACTGCCTCATTTGCGGCTCCGGCCTTCATCTTCACGATGATCTCGCCTTGGATGGCCGCATCCGGTGAAAAGACAACGATAGGCCCGCTGTCTTCCGACCCAGGCCCATTGTTGTCATTCCCACCGATTCCGTTGCACCCCGCCAGCGCTATGAGCAGCGGAGCGATTTTCAAGAATCTGTCTTTCATTATAGTTTGTTGAATGTTTATCTTTTCTTTACCAGTGCGTTTTTTCTGGTCGCTGAGCTTGCCGAAGCGTTATTCCTTAACGCATCTTACCTGACCTGTATAGACTTGCGCCCTGGTCTCGTAGGCAGCCCAATAGCCGTTGAACGCCGCCACATAATGGGCGCAGTTCTGATTTTTGTCCGAGTCGGTGTCAAACGTCTTCTCCTGGCTTGTCAGATAGAATGTCTGTCCGCTGGCGTAGTTGTAAGGCGTTGTTCCCGGGAGCGAGTACGCTGACGGATAGATGTTTCCTACCATAGGGTAGAAATCCCCGGTCTGCCTCCAGACACGGCCACAGTCTTTCTCAGCATTCCAAAGGAAATCCTTGCTGATTCCGGTCGCGTCGTAGTCACTGTGTCTGCCTCCTGTCTTGATGCTTTCATTGCCGACCGAGGTCCCCCACATATTCTTTCCCGGAACTTTGTAGCCTGGAGGGCAAGGATCGAATATGGTCTTCTCCTCTCCCCAAAGTCCCGGCTGCACACTGTCCTTATCAGATGAGCTGATGTACCAAGAGTAACCGGAGGATGAGTAACTTACGAGGAATCTCATCGGATGCTCCGTAGCGAACGGAACGTTGCCCGGTGCGGAAAATGCCGCCTGCGCCTTGAATTTGGAGTCGATCTCCCACTCACCAGTGCCATCGCCGACTTCCTTGTTCTGCTTGTTCCATTCAGGTTTGTTGTCGCAATAATCCTTCGAGTTCTCATAGTCGGTGATGCCGCTGTAGTCGGCGTAAGGTGAACGGGACGGGATGAAAGGATCCTTCCTGCCCATCTGGTAGATCATGCCTCTGTTGTCAATGTCCATCGGGGTGTTGTTGAGGGCACCAAGGTTGCGATCCATGATCTGGGCGATGACGTTGCCTTCCGGTCCGATGTGGTCATGTGTGGTGACTTCATTGTTTGTCACCCAGATGTGCCAGCTCCAGAGAACCTTGCCCTTGGCGTTCTTGACGGCGATGAGGGCGTTGCCCTCGCTTCTTCCTGTCGAGAACGAGATGTAGTCTCCACCATATACAGGAGTCCCGTCAATGATCTCGTATGACATCGTGCGGTCACCGTCGTTTCTGGCCTCCCAAAGCAGTTCGGCGTAGGCGGCTCCCTTGATCTCAAGTCCCTCGGTCTCGATGTATTTGCTCTTGCCGTCCTTGCCTCCGTTGCCTTTGATGTCAGTGCGGAACTTATAAGAGCCGTTGGTGTGTGCGATGTAGCAGTTCGCCGTCCCGGCGGCGCTGAGGTCTGTCGCGTCATCAGCCCTCTGGGTGATTTTCAGTGTGACCTCCTTGGACTCATCACCTCTTGTGGCCGTAACCTTGATGTCATCGGTCTTTACAGGGCCATTGTTTACCTGAGCCTCCACAACAAGACAGCTGTCAGCATCGATGCTTACAGTGAACCAGTCGCCTGACTGGGCGGCATAGCTCCAGTTCGCGGCGTTGGTCGCCATTGTGACAAGAGCCTTTCCGCCTTCCTTGTCAAACACGATTTTGGAGTCTGAAGGCTGGAGGAACAGTGGCGCCTGATAGGCATCCGGACCGACCTTTGTGGTCTCCGTGCAGCCGACCGCCATTCCGGCCGCCAGAATCATCGGTATGATATATTTGAGTTTCATATTCTTAAGCGTTTTGAAAATTATTCGGCAGACTTGCAGACACTTGGTATTCTGTCATAGTCAGTGAGTTTGGTGCATCCTTGGAACATAGCCTTGAGGTTCGCCAAGATGACGAATCCGGTGATGTCTTTGGTCTCGGCAGTCCTCTCATAAAGGTGGTACTTCACGCCATTGACCTCGGTGTAAGGAGATTCCCCGGTCAATGAGACGCAGCCGTCGAACGCGGAGATCGCACTGGTCAAAGCGACGAACTTGTCGAACATTCCGACCGGCACAGACTTCAGGGAAGCGCAGTTCTGGAATATGTTGTTGATGTACCTGACTTTCTCAGGATTGAGGAAGATGTTGTCACCTATCTCTTTCAGTGATGTGCAGTCTGAGAACACTCCGTTGATCGAGGTGGCACCGTTGGCACAGTTGAAGATGTCGGAACCTACTTTCTCCAATCCTGTGCACCCCTTGAAGGCGTAGTTGTAGGAGGTGATCTTGGCGTTGTTCTTGAATAGGCCTGACGGAACCTCCTTCAGGCTGGTGCAGTTCAGGAATATGTTCATCATAGTACCGGCCGCTGCGTTGATGCCGCTGAACGTGTCAGCCGCGATCGTGGCCAGTGATGAGCAGTCGGCGAACATTGAAGTCAATGTCTTTGTCTTTGTTGTTGTGCCGAACAGACCTGCCGGAACGGCTTGAAGTGACGTACATCCCTGGAAGCAACTGAGGGCGGTGGTGATGTTGATGTTTTTTGCGAACAATCCATCCGGAATAGTGGATAGAGATGTACATCCGTAGAAAGTCTTGCTGAATGAATCCGCTCCTGTAAGTCCGTCGAAGAAACCTGCCGGAAGAGTTTTCAGGGCCGTGCAGCCTTCAAATGAGGATACAAAGGTGATCTTTGCGGTGCTTGTTCCGAATATCTTGCCTACAGAGCTGAGCGCTGTGCAGTTCTGGAATGCGGTATTGTAAGTAGTAACCTTGTTGCTGTTCGCGAACAGATCGTCAGGCAGACTCTTCAAAGAAGCACATCCGTTGAAAATACTCTCAAATGATGTTGTTGAGGTAAAGGTGGAAAACAATCCGGCCGGTACAGTCTCGATTCCGGAGAAAGCGAACACTTCTTTTGTTCCTACGCCTGATATTGATTTCAAAGGTGTGAAGATGCCATCAGGCACGTTCTTGAGGCTTGAGCAACCATAGAACAATCCAGAGATGTTTGTGACCTTCGTGGCACCGGCAAAAGCGTTTTCCGAAACTTTCGCCAGATTTGTGCAACCTTTGAAAAGATTCGATATGTTCGTGCATAACGAGCAGTCCGCAAGAAGGTTGTCTCCTACTTCCGTGATTCCGGTGCAACCTTGGAAAACTCCGGCCAAGGATGTGACATTGGAGAGCCCAGTGAATACACCCTCCGGTACGGCTTCAAGAGACGTACAATCCAGAAATACATTAGAGAAAGTCTTCACGGCTTTCAGATCCTTGAACAATCCCGAAGGAATCTTCTTCAGAGACTTGCAACCGTTGAACACGCTGGTGAATTGGTTAATGGCCGTGAATCCATCGAACAGGCCTTCCGGCACTTCAGTGAGAGATATGCAGCCTTGGAAAACCATATTCATACCATTTGTCTTCACGTTTGCCTGCGCTCCGGAGTTTTTGAACAGGTCCGCGGGAACGCTTTCCAGTTCCTCACATCCATTGAAGCAGGACATAAATGATGTAACCTTGGAGCAACCTTTGAATATGTCCGGAGAGATGCTCTTGATCTTGGCCTTGTTGAAAGTCTGTGCGAAGGTTGTGCACTTTGTGTTGTTGGCGAAGAGATTGGCAGGAACCTCAGTGATGCCAGTGGCCACGAACGCCATTCTGAATGATGTGCACTCTGGCTGGTTCCTGAATATCCCCGCAGGAATGGAAGTCAATGCGCTGTCGGCGCTGAACACGGCGTTGAAAGTCGTGATCTTAGGGTTGTTCGCGAACAGATCCTCATCTACCGACTGTAGCTTGTGCATTCTTGCGAAGGTTGAGGAGCAGATTGTAAGCTCAGGATTGTGTGCGAACAGATTCTTGTCAATGTGTGTGACCAGTTTGCATCCATCAAAAGCGCTCGTGGCATCTGTGAGTTTCGGACAATTGGCCAGAAGATCCGCCGGAATCTCCTTTATGGAGTAACCATAGATGAACATAGAGTTGATCGACTCACACTCTACCGCCTTGCTCAGAAGACCGGACGGAATTGTCTCAAGGTGCTGGCAATTGCTGAACGCTTCCTTGAAAGTCGTTGTCTTGGCGAACGAACCGACAACATCGGTCGGAATCCTCTTAAGGCTGTCGCAGTTGTAGAATGCGCGGTTCATTGTCTCCACTTCCAGATTTCCCCAACTGAAAACCTCGTTGATCTGTATCCTTTGGGCTGTGGTCAGTTTTGAATAGGCATCGATTCCGGTGGCCTTGCCTTTGAATGATGCGATGTAATATCCAGGGTCCGTGTAAGTGTGGGAAGGATAATCCGCTTCCACAGTTTCCGTCGTGCCGTCTCCCCAGTCTATCGTTGCTCCAGGTGTCACTCCGCTTACAGGAATTGCTGACTCATAAGGAGATTTCGTCACATTGAGGCCGATTATGAACGCCTGGGTGTCGATTCCCGGTTGTGAGACGGTGATCTCTTTGGTGTCGATGTTCTCTTTGCCGTCACCGGTTGTGACTGTGATCTTCACGGTTCTTGACTCAGCCCCAGAGTTTGCCGTAGGGATGAGTTTGAGGCCGTTTTCAGTCCGCTCGATTGTCAGCCAGCCGCTTTCGTTGCCCGAGATGGAATATTCCCAGTCAAAGTTCGCATTTACCTCCACTTCCTTGGCCTCGCTGGAGAACGGTGTCACAGGAACCGTCGAGACAGAAGGCGTGATGAAGGCGGCTCTGTCCTGAAGCACATCGATGGTCTCCGTGGCGAGATTGTCACCGCTTCCGGCCTTGAGTGTGAACTTTACCTCCCTGTCGGTATATTCCTCATTCTGATATGCGCTGAGGTTGATGGTGTTGCCGTTCTTGGTAACGAGCATCCATTCGCAGCCGGAGGTCTCGAATGTCCAGTCCGGATCGGTCGAGGTCACCTCGAAGGATGCCGTGAGCTCACCTACGGCCGCAAGGTGGAAATTGTTCTCGGACGCGACGATCTCCACGGTTCCGTACGCATTCTGTGTGGCCGTGATAGTGGCGGTCTTGTCTCCGGCCTTGATTGTTACGGTCGCCGAGAGTTTTTTCTCTACCTTGTTTTGGTCGCAGGAGAGGGTAAGCAGGTTTGTTTCCTCATCCTTTTCGGCTTTGACAAAACTGTCTCCCGTGATCTCGTAGGTCCACTCTGTGTTGGTGTTCACGTCCAATATGACCTTCCCTCCCAGACTCTTGAAGGCGATGCTGGCATTGACATCATCCTTTGAGATGAACAAGGTGTTTCTGGAAGCGACGGCCAACGTGGCGTTGGCTTCTGTTCCGTTCTCTCCCGGAACCGGATTCTGATAGTTGACCGTCTCCTTCGTGCAGGCGCAGAGAGAGAGGGCCAACAATGCTGAATATAATGTCCTCTTCATATTCTAAAGTCTTGAAATTATTAATCCTGAGCGTCTTTGCTGGCTCTTACCAGATACATCTTCCCGTCGGCGTAATATACATCGCTGAGCATCGCCATATTGTTCGATGGCAATATTCTGACGATAAGTCCAAGGGAACCGTATGCCTCGTCGAATCCATCAAGGAGAATTGCCTGGCAGTTGTCTTTTGTCCCGTCGGTGGCCGTGCCCAACGTTCCGTAAAGGATTCCGGTCTCGAACTTCTTTTCGGTGATATTCGGCTGCACCAGATAATAATAATAGCTCTGCTGTGAAGTCTCGAATGTTCTTGTTAGACACAGGGATCCAAGCGTCAGTTCCATCTTCTTTGTCTCCTTGTCGTAGGAAGCTTCATATTCAGTGCCTTCCACAAACAGGTTCTTGATGGTGAAAGTCTTGCCGTACTCTTTCTGCTCGATTGTGCAGTAAGTGCCTATGCCGGGAGCGTTGATCGCGTTGCCGCCGTAGTACCAGCGCTCTGCGTAAAGGCCGAAGCTGCCCAGCATCTGGAGGTATGGGTTTTCATCGCGGGATATCTGCGAGATCTTGATTTCCTTGCTTTGGGTGTCGCCGCCGGCCGCTGACGCCGTGACGGTGATGGTGGCCTCACGGTGTGCGCCTTCGTTGATGGCCGCGCTCACTTTGACAAGTTTGTCATCAGTGTTTACAGTCAGCCACGAAGCGTCTGCCTTGACATTCCATTCATCGTTGGTCTCTACGGAGAACATAAAATTGTCCCCTTCGGAATCCAGCTCCACGCTTTCCGGACCGTTGATATTCAGTGACAGGACAGCCCCTGACCAAGACTGGGAGACCTTGATTTCCTTTCTGTCGGTCGCGGATTCAAGGGTCACAGAAGCTTTCCTTGAGTCGCCGGTCTTGTTGGCCGTGACAGTGATTGCCACATTGCCATCGCCTTCAGTGGCCGTGATCCAGGACGGGTCGGACACGCTGGTGCACTGCCACTGTGACGGGCAGGCTACGGAAATCGTGGCGGTTCCGCCCTCCATCGGGAAGGCGACATTGTCCTGAGAAATGATGAGGACATCCGCGATCTCCTCCTTTGTCGTCTCGCTGCAGGCTGAAAGTACCAACAGCGGAAGCGCAAGCATTACAAGCAGTTTTCTCATTGTACCTATTTTAAAATGTTTATGATATTCGGATGCTGAAAAACGGTTTAAGAATGACGTTTTGGAAGAATGCCTGAGGAAATTTCGCCTGATGGCGAGTCTGTTGACCGGCATTGCTTTCATTTTGTTACTTATTCGCTTTTAAGCCTACTTCAAAATTAAGCATTTATTTCATTAGAAGTGACATTTTTTGTGAGAAAATATTCGCAAAAATGGAACAGCCTGATATCTCACGACATCAGGCTGTTTCATTTCATTTGGCTTAAAAGATTCTTGTTTTGTGACGATAATCACTATCCGGATGCAAAGGTACGTCCACCGGACGACTGCCGCAATACCAATATGTAGGTAAAGGAGGTCGGTAGATCCACGAAATCATACCAATATGTGTTATTGTCATAGTTGAGCGGATTTCCTGACACGATAAATCAATATTTTTCCGTACTTTTGTCTTCAAAATTTTAAAATATGAACTTCACAGGAATCATAGTCGGCGCGGCGACTTTTCTTATAATAGGAATATGTCATCCTATTGTCATAAAGATGGAATATCATTGGGGCAAAAGCAGCTGGTGGCTGCTGCTGCTCGTCGGGCTGGCTTTCGCTGTCGCGTCCATATTCATAAAAGGGGATGTGCTCTCAACGATCCTTGGCGCGGCGGCATTTTCTTGCTTCTGGGGCATTCTGGAAGTGTTTGAGCAGGAGAAGCGTGTGCTGAAAGGGTGGTTCCCTGAGAATCCGGCACGTCACGATTACTACGAGGCGCTCCGTAAGACTGGTCGCGGTGGTTCGACAGGCACACCAACCGCTTCTTCCGGTCGCTGAGCTTGTCGAAGCGACTCAATAATCACGAAATAATCATTTAATATTATGAACATCAAACTGCTGCCAGCATTGGCGATAGCCGCGGCCGTATCCGGAATGACATCTGTCTCGGCTCAAAAGAAGGCTATGGACCACGATGTGTACGATTCGTGGCAGAGCGTGTCCGACATCCAGAAAAGTGATGACGGCAACGTTCTGGTCTGGTGCGTCAACCCTCAGGAGGGGGACGGTACACTTTATGTCAGGAATATGACGCCGGAGCGAAAAGGCAAGGCTTCCTGCCGGGAGATCAGCATCCCGCGAGGGTATCAGGCCTCTCTGGATCCCAAAGGCAAATGGCTTTACCTTAGGATCAAGCCTCAGTTTGCCAAGACCCGTCAGGAAAAGATAGACAAGAAGAAGGCCGAGAATATGACCAAGGACACCCTTGCCGTTGTCGATCTCTCCACGATGATAGTCCGGAAATATGGCCGTGTGGATTCCTACACGACCGGTTCTCTGGCGAAGCCTTACATCGCCTATAAATCGACTTGGAAGCATTACAAGGACACCTCCGACAAGAAAGGCACGGACAAGTCCGGACTCATTATCCTGAATCCGGCCACTGACAGGAAGGACACTCTTCTGTACATCGATGCCTATTCATTCAATCAGGACGGTACCGTGCTGGCGATGACCTCCAAGAAGGACAAGAAAGATTCGCTTTCTGTCACCGCCGTGCTGATCGCTCACGCTCCGGCATCTCTTGACACGCTGGTCAAGGGAGCGGAGTCCTACAGCCGTCTGACATTCAGCGACGCTGAGGATCAGCTTGTGTTCCTTGGTTCCAAGGACAAGAGCAAGAACCGCAACAAATGCCAGGCCTTGTACCTGACGAATATTCAGGCTCTCAAGACAGGAAAGATGGCTCGACAGGCTCGCCAGCCGCTTGTGGAGGCTACGGACAGCACCACAGTCATCAGCAAGGACGGCAAATGGGCATATTCAACGAAAGAGATCATAGCCGAAGGGACAAAAGTGGAAGGCACCCCGGGTTGGACTCTCAACGAGAACACCGAGCTCCAATTTACCCCGGACGGCAAACGCCTCTTCCTCGGAATCGGTGCCATCCGCCCTGCTAAGGACACCACGATTGTGGACTTTGAGACTGCCCAGCTTGACATCTGGAACTGGGATGCTATCCTTACTCCGCCGCAGCAGAGGCTCAATGTCAACAAGAAACTGAAGAAGACATATTCAGCCACCATCGATCTCTCCGAGCCTGGGAAGATCGTGCCGCTGACAACATCGTATTTCGACAACATCCGCTTTATGAACGGAGGTCTTTCGGAGTGGGTGCTTATGGCTGATAATTCCAAATATGCCCGCACTGCCGTCTGGGACTACAACAATCGCTACGATTTCGCCCTTGTAAGCGTCAAGGATGGCTCAAGAAAGGTTGTGGCCGAGGGGCTAAATGTGGGGCGGTTCGATATGTCCCCGAGCGGTAAGTATCTCGTCTGGTTTGACAACGACGAGATGAACTGGTTCACCTACAATACCTTGACAGGAGAGAAGGTCAACCTTACCGCCCAGGCAGGTGTCCCGTTCTACGACGAGGAAGACGACCATCCGACTGCCGCTCCTGCCCACGAGTTCTCCCCGAAATGGCTCAAAGACGAGTCCGCCTTGTTCATCATAGACCGTTATGACATCTGGAAATTCTCACCTGATGGTTCGTCCGCAGTCAACCTTACAGGTGGCGTGGGCCGTCAGACCCACAACCGTTTCAAGATTATGGATCCGAAGCCGGACACCAGAAAGCCTAACGAGCGCCGTTGCGGAGTCGCGAGGCCGCTTGACCCAAAGCAGACTGTTTACCTCAGCGTCTTCAATGAGGAAAATCAGGAGAACGGTTTCGGCAGGATGAACCTCGCCAAGCCGGCCAAGACCCTTGAATATTTCACCGACACCGTCAGCTTCAAGTACGTTGCGGGAACCAAGACCACTGACAGGCTTTTCTTCCAGAAAGGCAATTTCCGCAACTGCTATGACCTTTATTATACAGACGACAACTTCAAGACTTCGACAAAGGTCAGCTCGATCAATCCTCAGATGGCGGATTACCGCTGGGGACACGCTGAGCTTTTCCACTGGAATGCTTATGATGGTACGCCGTTGAAGGGTCTTGTCTTCATTCCTGACGGAGTCAAGGAGGGGGAGAAACTCCCGGTGATGATCTACTTCTACGAGAAGAACGCCAACAGTCTTTATGCATTCTGGACTCCTGCCCCGTCACGCTCGATCGTGAATATTCCTTTCTATACTTCGAGAGGTTATATCGTGTTTGTCCCGGATATTGTTTATAAGGTCGGCCACCCTGGCGAGAGCGCCTACAACTGCATCTGCGCCGGCGCCGAGGCTCTTTGCGATGCCTATCCGATTGCTGACAAGAGCAAGATGGCGATTCAGGGCCAGAGCTGGGGCGGCTACCAGACCGCTTGGCTCATCACACGCACGAATATGTTCGCGGCGGCAGGTTCCGGAGCACCGGTCGGGAATATGACCTCGGCTTATGGTGGCATCCGTTGGGGCTCGGGTATCACCCGCGCGGGCCAGTATGAACACGGACAGAGCCGCATAGGCAAGAGTATGTGGGAGCCGGGAGCCCTTGATCTCTACATCGAGAACTCTCCAGTGTTCCACGTCGATAAGGTCCAGACTCCTGTACTGATTATGCACAATGACGCTGACGGCGCCGTTCCGTGGTATCAGGGTATCGAGTTCTTCTCGGATCTCCGCAGGCTCGACAAGCCGGCCTGGCTGCTCCAGTACAACAAGGAGGCGCATAACCTTGTCGAGAGACGCAACTGCAAAGACTTGTCAGTCAGGCTGCAACAGTTCTTCGACTACTATCTCAAGGGTGCCCCGATGCCGGCGTGGATGAAGACCGGTGTTCCTTACGAGGACAAGGCTGAATATTCAGGATTCGAGAATGCGGAGTAAGGTATGACAAAACTTGCTATATTCGACCTTGACGGTACGCTGCTGAACACCGTTGAGGATTTGGGAAACGCCACCAACTACGCTTTGGAGCAGTGTGGCTTCCCGACCTATCCGATAGAATCCTATTATCAGATGGTAGGCCGCGGAATATACAATATGTTCCGCGCCGCCTTGCCTTCTGAATATGCCACCGAAGACAACGTCCAGAAGATGGCATCCTATTTCCTGCCATACTACGATGCCCACAAATGTGACTTTACCAGGCCATACGACGGCATTATGGAAATGCTGAAAACCATCACAGGCAAAGGTGTACGCCTCGCCGTGGCCTCCAACAAGTATCAGGACGGCGCCGAAAAGCTCGTGAAGCACTTTTTCGGTGAATATGACTTCGTGAAGATTCTCGGTCAGCGTGAAGGCCAGCCCATAAAGCCGGATCCTGCCATAGTGGACCAGGTCCTTGTCGAAGTCCCTTTGGTGACCAAGGCAGAGACGGTCTATGTTGGCGACTCGAATGTGGATATGCAGACCGGCTCCAACGCAGCCGTCCGCACCATCGGCGTTTCCTGGGGCTTCCGTAGCCGTGATGAACTCGCCGCCTACAATCCGTCGGCTATAGTTGACGACGCCGCGGCACTGGCTGATGAGATTCTGAAATAGTTTTAGAAGCTGTTTTGATTTGTTTGTTTGAAGATTAAGAGCAAGCTCTTTCCCTGCTACTCACCTCGGCAATCCAAACAAGTTCGATTGCTCTCGGTTCGGGCGCTGGGTTGAGAGTGCAAAACTTCAGGTTCGACCGCTTCTTCCAAGGAAGATAGTGGTGCTATCTGACTGAAGAAGCGGGAAGAAGATGAAGATTTTTCGCCTCAAAGAACATTTCAAACAAATCAAAATAGCTTCTTAGTCTCTCTTGAAGAGATCGCGTGTATAGACCCTGTCCTTGACATCATCGAGGATAGGGTCGTATCTGTTTGCTATGATTGAGTCTGAACGCCTTTTGAATTCCTCAAGGTCGTTCACCACCTCGCTGCCGAAGAACGTGGTTCCGGATTCCAGTGTCGGCTCATAAACGATGACCGTCGTGCCTTTGGCTTTGATCCTCTTCATAACTCCCTGGATTGAACTCTGTCTGAAGTTGTCCGATCCGGCTTTCATAGTAAGACGGAATACACCGATGGTGACCGTCTTTTCATTTTGTTCGTTCCATACACTTGAGGCTGTATAGTAACCGGCCTTCTGAAGCACTTGGTCGGCGATAAAGTCCTTTCTGGTCCGGTTGCTCTCGACAATGGCTCCGATGAGGTTTTCCGGCACGTCCGCATAATTGGCCAGAAGCTGCTTTGTGTCCTTTGGCAGGCAGTAACCGCCGTAGCCGAAGGACGGATTGTTGTAGTGGGAGCCGATCCTTGGATCAAGGCAGACACCACTGATGATGGACTTTGTGTCCAGACCTTTGAGTTCGGCGTAGGTGTCCAACTCATTGAAGAAACTGACCCTTAGAGCAAGATAGGTGTTTGCGAACAACTTGACCGCCTCTGCCTCCGTTGTGCCCATATATAGAGTCGGGATATCCTCCTTGATCGCTCCTTCCTGAAGCAGTCCGGCGAACTCCTCCGCCGCGGCCACCAGTTCGGCGTTGTCCTCAGGACGGCCGACGATGATCCTGCTCGGATAAAGGTTATCGTAGAGGGCTTTGCTTTCGCGGAGAAACTCCGGTGAGAAGATGATCTTCGGCCACACTGTTCGGAAGCTGCCGTTGGCGAGGCGTTCCCTATAGGAGAATTTCTCCCTGACAGAGGAGGTGTACCCGACAGGAACCGTGGACTTTATGACCATCACGGCGTCAGGATTCACTTCCTGGACCAATGATATGACAGCCTCGACAGCGCTGGTGTCAAAAAAGTTCCTTTTCGGGTCGTAGTTGGTCGGTGCGGCGATGACGACGAAATCCGCCTTTGAATATGCTTCCATAGCATCAAGCGTGGCGGTGAGGTCAAGATCCTTCTCCCTCAAGTATTTCTCAATATATTCATCCTGAATCGGGGATTCCCGGCGGTTGATCCTCTCCACTTTCTCCGGTACGATGTCAACGGCGAACACTCTGTTCTTCTGAGAGAGAAGGGTCGCTACGGAAAGTCCGACATATCCGGTGCCAGCGACAGCGATCGTTTTGTTCATATAAATATGATGTTTCTGATTTTTGAGTTGATTCATAATGGATCACAAAAACTGAAACTGCAAATGTGATGCCGATGTGGTTGATGTCAGGATGCTTCGGCAAGCCGACCAAGTCGTGGCGCAGGTTATAAACTTGACCAAAAGAAACGAAGTGGAATAGGAAAACTGACAATAATTCACTACTTTTGTTTTATGTCACGAACTAATTGATATGGGTAATTTCATAGAAGAATCACACTTTTGGGGATGCGGGTGTTGGCGTGCTGGTGTCGAGGAGATTATTCTGAAAGAAGGCGAAATAAAATTGGTATGGAAATAAATTCGATGAGGCCAATAATATTCCTTTACACAGACGGGGCTTCGAGCGGCAATCCTGGACCGGGAGGCTACGGGGTTGTGCTTAAGTGTGCCGGACAAGAGAAGGAGATGAGCGGGGGATTCATCCGCACGACAAACAACCGGATGGAACTTCTGGCCGTAATTAAGGGGCTGGAGGCTATCAAGTGGAGTAATGCCCAGGTTGAGGTCTATAGCGATTCGTCGTATGTCGTCAAGGCTGTGAATGAGGGCTGGCTTCAGAACTGGGAGCGTAAAGGATGGAAGAAAGTCAAGAATCCTGACCTTTGGATGCGCTTTCTGAATGTCTATAGGAAGCACCGTGTGGCTTTCCATTGGCTCAAGGGACATAACGGGCATCCTGAGAACGAGCGATGTGACAGGCTTGCGGTGGCTGCCGGGGCTGGGGCTGTTGCGGCCGGAAAGACCCTCCCGGTTGATGAGGGGTACGAACTTAACGCTCAGACTGGTGGCAATCTCATTGATTTTGATTAAATTTGTAAATGAATATGTCTGCGTCGGATGGCAATGATGCCTTCTGGCTGTGACAATTAAATAATAATTTAGATATTATGGAAAGAAATAACAGAAAACCGATTGTCGGTATCACTCAGGGAGACGGCAACGGCATCGGATATGAGGTGATAATCAAGTCTTTGGCTGATGCCAGGATTCTTGATTCATTCACACCTGTGATCTACGGTTCGTCAAAGATTTTCGGCTTCTACCGCAAGCTCATCCACAATCTTGACCAGATGGACACATACGTGATCCAGAGCGCCAAGGACGCTAAACCGAAGAAGATCAATATTGTCAACTGTCTGCCGGACAACGTGTTCGTCGAGCCGGGACAGTCCACACCGGAGTCCGCCAAATCAGCGATCAAGTCATTGGAGTGCGCCGTGCAGGACATAAAGGCTGGTGACATCGACGTGCTCGTGACCGCCCCGATCAACAAGAAGGCTATGGTGGCCGAAGGCTTCGGCAACACCGGGCACACTGAATATCTCCAGAAGGAGTTCGAAGTGGACGATGTGCTGATGTTTATGGTTTCAGACCAGCTCAGGATCAGTGTCGTGACCGGACATATTCCTTTAAAGGATGTGCCGTCGTCGATCACTCAGGAGAAGATCGTGAACAAGTTGAGGCTGATGACCGCCTCGTTGAAGAGGGATTTCGGCATTGTCGAGCCGAAGATAGCTGTGCTTGGATTGAATCCCCACTGCGGCGACGGCGGGCTTCTGGGAGATGAGGAAGAGACCATTATCCTGCCGGCGGTCAAGGCTGCCAATGCGGAAGGATTGTTGGCTTTCGGGCCATATTCTCCGGATGGGTTCTTCGGCCTTGGACATTATGCGAAGTTTGACGCGACTTTGGCTATGTATCACGATCAAGGTCTGGCACCGTTCAAGGCTCTTGCCTTTGAGGATGGCGTGAACTTCACGGCCGGACTTCCGATAGTCAGGACATCTCCGGATCACGGCACAGCCTACGAGATGGCAGGGCGTGACGAGGCGGATCCACAATCGATGATGTCTTCGATCTACACGGCTATCGACATCTTCCGCAGGAGAGCTTATTACGATTCTCTCCACGCTGGGAAGATGCGGAAATCGCAGGAGTAGTCTCCACCGCTCTCGGAGCCCGTTGGCGTGACAATACCACTTGGTCACTGAGCTTGTCGAAGTGACCCTAAAACTAAGGATGATGAAATATAAGCGCTCAATCCTGATCACCGGCGGTGCCGGCTTCATAGGCAGCCACGTTGTACGGCTGTTTGTCAACAAATATCCAGAATATCACATAATCAACCTTGACAAACTGACGTACGCCGGTAATCTCGCCAATCTTAAGGACGTAGAAGATCGGCCGAACTATACTTTCGTCAAGGCCGACATCTGCGACCTTGATGCCGTCCGCAAGGTGATCTCTGAATATGCCGTTGACGGCATCATCCATCTGGCGGCTGAAAGCCACGTGGACCGGTCGATCAAGGATCCGTTCATATTCGCAAAGACTAATGTGCTTGGCACCTTGACGCTGCTTCAGGCCGCCCGTGAGTTCTGGGAGCCGCAAGGATGGGAGGGGAAGCGGTTCTACCATATTTCCACTGATGAGGTTTATGGAGCGCTTGAGCTTACAAGGCCGGAGGGTGATCCTGCCGGCAATGAGTGTGGTGGCGGTCCGTTCGGTGATACGTTCTTCACGGAGGACTGCAAATACCAGCCACACAGTCCATATTCGGCTTCCAAGGCATCGAGCGATCATTTCGTGCGCGCTTATCACGACACTTACGGGATGCCGACCATTGTCACGAACTGTTCGAACAACTATGGGCCTTATCAGTTCCCCGAGAAGCTGATCCCTCTGTTCATCAACAACATCAGGCAACGCCGTCCGCTCCCGGTCTATGGAAAAGGGGAGAATGTGCGTGACTGGCTGTACGTCGAGGATCACGCCCGGGCCATAGATTTGATTTTCCATCAAGGAAAGATAGCGGAGACTTACAACATCGGGGGATTCAACGAGTGGAAGAACATAGATCTTATCAAGGTGTTGATAAAGACCGTTGATAGGTTGCTCGGTCGTCCTGAGGGTGCGGATGATGACCTAATCACGTTCGTGACCGACCGCAAGGGGCACGATATGCGCTATGCTATAGATTCCTCAAAACTGAAAAATGAGCTTGGATGGGAACCGAGTCTTCAGTTCGCCGAAGGCATCGAGAAGACCGTCCGTTGGTATCTTGATAATGGACAGTGGCTGGACAATGTGACCAGCGGGGAGTATCTACGCTACTACGAAGATATGTACAAGAATAGATAGGAACTGTTGTCGGCTGGTTCTGATACGACGGTCACTGAGCTTGCCGAAGTGGCTTTTACACAATATAAACTACTGGGGAACAGTGGCAGAAAAAAGGAAAATCGGGAATTTTGCACGTAACCAAAATTCCTGATTTTATTTTTCTGCCACAAATGTATTGCAATTGCAGGTATATTCTTGCAATACTTGTAGGCTAGTGTGGCAGTCGTAGTGGTAATGGAAAAGTCAAAGTGGAATTTTGCACGGTAGACCAAAATTCCACTTTGACTTTTCCCTAGCCACTGCAAACGTGTAGTGTCACAAGTGTAAAAAAAATAACTTTCCGCTTGCGGTAAGGTGTTCTGATGGAGATGCGCTTCCGCACCTGGCATTTCTGCTGCCTCGCGGCCTTGAATCCAAGGAATTCCGCTTTGGCATCCAATCAGCCTTTGCCTGCTAGACAGAAAGTGTATGCAAAGGTACATATTATTTTGTTATCTCCAAATATTTTTCTGCAATTTATTGAAAAAATAATTTATTTGACACGTAATAAGTATTTATTTAATAGTTAAATCGTACTTTAAATGCCTACTTAAAGCACTATTTCAAGTAAAGCAAAAATCCCGATGACCGCCAACCCTTCGTTCCGTCCCCACATCCGGCCATCGGGAAAAGCCAAAATGACAAACCTACTTCATATATTGGGCGGAAATATTTTCATCGACGGTTTCGACCGAGTTGGCGATCACCTCCAGGCTCGTCCTTTCTATGCCTTCGCTTGATGTGTATTTCTGGGAACGGAGTCTGCCAACCACATAGACAGGAAATCCTTTCTGGATGGCATCAAGAGAGGGGATTCCCTTGACTCCCTCCCAAGCTGTCACATTGTGCCAGGTCGTTTCGATGACCGGTTCTCCGTTCCTTCCTTTGTAGGCGAAATTCGTCGCTACGGAGAAATGCGCCACCCGCGTCTCCCCGACCTTGAGAATGTTGATATTGCCGACATTCCCTCGGATTTCAAGTCTGTTCAACTGTTCCATAATTCAAGTTGTTTTGAAATTTTGTCTGACGCAAATTTACATCGGTATATTGTGTGTGGCGCGGACCTTAAAGAATTATCAAAGAGATTTTTCTGAATATTATCAAATCAGGGTCATATTCATCCTTATGCCTCGTTTCAAAAGAATTTATTTTGTGTAAACGATGTGTTTTTTATGTGGATTAATTTTTATTTGGTGTCGTGCGGAAATGTTTTTATGCCATAAAGAAATCCTCCACGGCTTTCAATACGATAAGAAACAGAAAAATATTGATGAAGTTTTTTATCACCCCTTTATTTTCCCGTAAAAACCTTGCATATTTGCCAGAGACAGATATGTCCGTAGCGAAAGAAAGTTCAAGACACGGCTTGTCTGCCTGTCTAAGACACGTAATATGATTTACAAGGAAGATGAACAGAGGGGGAGATGTCTGGAGTGTGGGGATGTTCTTCCTTACGGACGGAGCGATATGAAGTTCTGCTGCGTCAGCTGCAAAAGCAGGTACCACTATGTCAACGGCGGCCATCTGAAGGGGCTCCGCCTGAAAACCATCGGAGCGTTGGACCGGAATCACGAGATTCTGGAGTCTCTGCTTGAGATGGGTACTACTTCAATGAATATTCCTGACCTTGCGCAGATGGGCTACAGGTTTGACTGCATCACATCCTACCACAAGGTCAGGAATCATAATGAATATCGTTGCTTCGATATTAAATACAATCTCTCGGAAAGCCGTATGTTCGGACTATCGAGGGTTGAGGTGGGCCCTTCGGCGAAGAAGCGTTAGGCCTGCTCGGCGCACTCCTCGTCCTTGCCCGGATCCTTGAACAGGAACACGAACAGAATACCGACTATCAAGGCGTAGCCGGCGAAGATGTACCAGGCTGTGGCCCAGTCAGGCTGTGCGGCGTTATAGACGTAATGGTTCACGACCTTGCCGGCGGCCCAGGTACCGATGGAGGCACCGAGTCCGTTTGTCATCAGCATAAACAGTCCCTGTGCGCTGGAGCGGATGTCTTTTGTGGTCTTACGGTTGACGTAAAGGGAGCCGGAGATATTGAAGAAATCGAAGGCGACGCCGTACACGAGGCAGGAGAGGATGAACAGCCATACTCCCGAGCCAGGGTTGCCTATGCCGAAGAAACCGAACCTGAGCACCCAGGCGAACATCGCGATGAGCATAACCTTCTTGATTCCGAACCTCTTCATAAAGAACGGGATGAGGAGGATGCACAGGGTCTCGGACATCTGGCTGAGCGAGATCAGGGCGTTGGCGTTGCGCGCGCCCCAAGCGTTGGCATATTCAGGACTTCCGGCGAACGATGAGATGAATGAGTTGGCGTAGCCGTTGGTGATTTGGAGCGACGCGCCGAGGAGCATCGAGAATATGAAGAACACTGCCATTTGCCTGTCCTTGAACAGGGAGAACGCCTTGAGACCGGTCGCTTCCATAAAGCTGCTGCCGCTGGCCTTTTTGACAGGCACGTTAGGCAGGCTCAGGGCATAGAAACCGAGAATCAGGCTGAGGACTCCCGAAGTGAAGAACTGGAAGTAGCTGTGCTGGTACTGGATTCCGGAAGGATCCTTCATAAAGTTCACGAAGAGCATCGTGCAGATGAAGCCTACGGTTCCGAACACACGGATCGGCGGGAATGCCTTCACCGTGTCCTTTCCCGCTCCCTCAAGGCCGGCATAGGCCACGGAGTTGGTCAGGGCGATGGTCGGCATATAGAACGCCACGCTGATCGTGTAAAGGATGTAGAAGATGCTGAAGTTGAAATCAGGGCTGACAACGTAGGCCCCGTCGGTCAGATTGACGTTGCCCATCGCGTAAAGTCCGGTGGCGAACATTGAGACTCCTGCGATGAGTTGGCAGAGAGAAAGGGTCTTCTGCGCAGGAATCCATCTGTCGGCCACGATGCCTATCAAGGCCGGCATAAAGATGGAGACAAAGCCCTGGGTGGCGAAGAAAAGCCAGATCTGGGGACCGAGCCCGGCCTTGCCGAGAAAACTTCCCATTGAGGTCAGGTACGCTCCCCAGATGGCGTACTGGAGGAAGTTCATAATGATCAGCCTGAGGCTGATGTGCTTGTTGCTCATAACGTTATTGTGTTTTTTTGTTATTTGCGTATGGTCAAAACAAACAAATGTACGAGTTTTCGGCTAAAAATCACTATCTTTGAGGGTTAAATTTTGGAAGAATGGTTTTCAGAGAGATAGCGAAAGACCCCGGATCAAGGGCGAGGACTGGAGTGTTCACCACCGATCACGGCGAGGTGAAGACCCCTATATTTATGCCTGTCGGAACCGTAGGTTCAGTCAAAGGTGTCTATCACAAGGATTTGAAGGAGGACATCAAGGCCGAGATCATCCTTGGCAACACCTATCATCTCTATCTGAGGCCGGGACTCGACATACTGCGCAAAGTCGGAGGACTGCATAAGTTTGAGAATTGGGACAGGCCGATCCTTACGGACAGCGGCGGATTTCAGGTGTTCTCACTGACAAAGATCCGCAAGATCACCGAGGAAGGCTGCCGTTTCCAGTCACACATAGACGGCTCCAGGCATACTTTCACTCCGGAGAACAATGTGGATACCCAAAGGGTGATCGGAGCTGACATAATGATGGCTCTTGACGAGTGTTGCCCGGGCAACGCCGACGAGAGGTATGCCGCCAAGTCTTTGAAACTGACTCAGGGCTGGTTGGAACGCTATTTCAAGCATTTCTGCGAGACCGAGCCATTGTACGGGTACAATCAGGTAATGTTCCCGATCATTCAGGGCTGCGTCTATCCGGAACTCCGCAAGAGAGCCGTTGACCACGCCGTGAGCCTTGTGGGTGACAGCTCTGCGGTGGGTGGTTTCGCGATCGGAGGACTGGCTGTAGGGGAGCCGACCGAGAAGATGTACGAGATGCTTGAACTTGTCTGCCCGATCCTGCCGGACAACAGGCCGAGATACCTTATGGGAGTCGGTACACCTGCCAACATTCTCGAAGGAATAGCGAGGGGTGTGGATATGTTCGATTGCGTGATGCCTACCCGCAACGGCCGCAACGGTATGCTATTCACCTGGAACGGCATAATGAATATGCGCAATTCCAAATGGGCGGAGGATTTCTCGCCGATCGACCCGGAGGGAGCCTCATTCGTTGACCGGACATATTCAAGAGCCTATCTGCACCATCTTTTCATCGCGAAGGAGATGTTTGCCGCGATGATAGCGAGCGAGCATAATCTTGCCTTCTACCTCGACCTTGTCCGCGAGGCCCGCAGGCACATCGAGGCAGGGGACTTCGCCTCTTGGAAGGAAGTGACCGTAAAGAAAATAAGTTCAAGACTTTAGGAATATGAACGTGGGATTGAAGAAGATAGACTGGTACATCATAAAGAAGTTCATAATGACCTTCTTTATAGCCCTTCTTCTCATCATCGGAATCGTCATAATCTTCGACATCAGCGAGAAGATCAACCACTTTGTCGAGAACAAAGCGCCGCTGCACGCCATAGTCTTTGACTATTACGTGAATTTCATCCCATATTTTGTGAATATGTTCAGTCCGCTGTTCGTGTTCATCACGGTGATTTTCTTCACCTCCAGGATGGCCGCCAACAGCGAGATCATCGCCATTCTGTCCTGCGGTGTGAGCTACAGGAGGATGATGGTGCCGTATATGGTCTCCGCGCTTCTTATCGCCGCGCTGTCCCTTTCGCTCAACCTTTGGGTGATTCCGAGGTCCAATGTCCAACGGATCAATTTCGAGATGAAGTATGTGAAGTCCCGAAAATCATTGTCTTCCAATAATGTGCATTACCAGATAAACCCCGGCAAGTTTGTTTCGGTGGAGTCTTTCAGTTCCTGGAACAACACTGCCTACGACTTCACTCTTGAGGACATAGAGAACAACAAGCTCGTCAAGAAGATTTCAGCCGAGAAAGCCGTCTGGGACAGCACATTCAATGGTTGGAAACTGAAGAATTACTTCATAAGGGAATATACCGAAGGTCTTCAGGACCGTGTGACCACCGGAGCGGAACTTGACACAGTGCTGAACCTGACTGTCACGGACTTCTACCGCAACAAGAAGACTGTCGAGACGTTACCGGCTGAGCAACTTGACGAGTTGATCGCCACGCAGAAGATGAGGGGAGACGCCAATGTGATGTACGCCCTCATCGAGAAACACAACCGTATTGCCCTCCCGTTCTCGGCTTTCATCCTGACCCTTATGGGCGTGAGCCTTTCCTCAAGAAAGCGCAGAGGTGGCATCGGTCTGAACATAGGAATCGGTATCGGCCTCAGTTTCACCTACATCCTTTTTATGAGGTTCAGCCAGATGTTCGTCTATTCCGGAGCGTTGCCTCCGGTGGTCGCTCTGTGGCTTCCTAACGTGATATTCGGTATAATTGCGGCTGTCTTGTATAATCGGGCTTCTAAATAACTTAATATTTATGTCACAACACACCTTATCCCCACTGAAACGATCCATCGTCGGAGTTCAGTTTATGTTCGTGGCCTTTGGTTCCACGGTTCTCGTCCCGCTTCTGGTCGGATTTGATCCTGCCATCGCTCTTCTTGCGGCCGGTCTCGGCACACTTCTTTTCCACGCCGTTACCGGAGGCAAGGTGCCGATCTATCTCGGCAGCAGCTTCGCTTTCATCGCTCCGATCATCAAGGCGACAGAACTCTACGGATTGTCCGGAATGTTCTGCGGACTCGTGGCTGTGGGTCTGGTGTACATCCTGATGAGTTTCCTTGTCAAACTCTTCGGTGTCAGCTTCATCAAGAAACTTTTCCCGCCGATTGTCATAGGACCGGTCATCATACTAATCGGTCTTTCCCTTGCCGGAACGGGCGTGAATATGGCCAGCAAGAACTGGATTCTCGCCCTTGTGTCGCTTTTCGTGGCGATCATCTGCTCCTGCTGGGGCAAGGGTATGATCAAGCTCATCCCGGTTGTGTTCGGAGCCCTTGCCGGCTACATTGTGGCTGTGATATTCTACAGAAGCTCAATGGATTTCTCAGGAGTAGCGAACGCTCCTTGGTTCCAGCTTCCTCATTTCTCGAAGATGAGTCTCTCCTGGCAGGCCATAGTGTTTATGGCTCCTGTGGCCATAGCCCCTATCATCGAGCACGTCGGTGATGTCTATGCGATCAGCGAGATCGCCGGTAAGGATTTCGTGAAGGATCCGGGACTGCACCGCACGATGCTGGGCGACGGTCTCGCCTGCACGCTCGCCGCATTCCTCGGCGGTGCTCCTGTGACGACATATTCAGAGGTGACTGGCGCTGTGTCGCTTACCAAAGTGACAGACCCGGCTTGTATGAGAATCGCGGCTCTTTCCGCAATCCTGATTTCCCTCGTGGGTAAGGTCGGCGCGGCGATCCAGACCATCCCGACTGCTGTCCTCGGTGGCATTATGCTTCTCCTTTTCGGCAGCATCGCCTCAGTCGGCATCAACAACCTCGTCAAGGCTCAGATCGATATGAACAAGACCCGCAACTTGATCATCGCCTCCCTGATCCTCACCATCGGAATCGGCGGCGCAGTGATCAGCTTCGGCAAATTCTCCCTTGCCGGCATCGGCCTTGCCTCTGTCGTCGGTGTCATCCTGAACCTCATTATTCCTGACAAGAAGGAGACAGAGGAAGCCAATTCCTAATGAATATAAAAAGTGTATACCCAAAAATCATTTTGGGCACACACTTATAATTCACTTTAATCCAACCCCCAGTCACTTCGTGACAGCCCCGGTGGGGCATTGGGGAGCGTTCTCCCCAAACCCCTTGCGTCGCTTCGCTCCGATCTTTGGGATTTTTTGATTATCATTTTTATATTTATACGTGTCGAATATGAATGCATTGAAAGTCAAGATAGTAAACAAAAGCCAATGGCCGGATCCCGCTTATGCCACCGAGGCGTCGGCGGGAATGGACCTTCGGGCGAATATAACTGAGCCGATCACATTGAAGCCGCTGGAAAGGATACTGGTGCCTACGGGCATATTCATTGAACTTCCTGTCGGCTATGAGGCGCAGGTCCGTCCGCGCAGTGGTCTGGCCACGAAGCACGGCATCACCGTGATCAACAGTCCGGGTACCGTGGATGCGGATTACCGTGGAGAGTTGAAGACTTCGCTGGTGAATCTTTCCAACGAGCCGTTCGAGATTGTTCCCGGCGAGCGTATCGCCCAGATGGTCGTAGCCCGTCACGAGCGTGTCGAGTGGGAGGATGTCGAGGTGCTTTCGGAAACAGAGCGTGGTGCCGGCGGATGGGGGAGTACGGGAAAGAAGTAAGTTATCTTTCAGACTCATTGAATATGATTCCTCCCTATGTCGGGGAGGATTTTGATATAGATTGAGAATTGAAAATGAATATGGACATACAGAGACTATATGCCGCATTTAAGGAATGCGGACGTGTGACAACCGACAGCCGTGCTATCAGCGGCGGGGAAATGTTCTTCGGACTGAAGGGAGAGAATTTCGACGGTAATGAATATGCCCTCAAGGCTTTGGAGACAGGGGCTCGTTATGCTGTTGTGGATGAGGGATCGGAGGCGGCCGCTTCGGGCGATCCTCGTGTTATTGTCGTATCTGACACACTGGAGGCTCTTCAAGCACTTGCCCGTCACCATAGGGAGAACACTTTTGTGGATGGCAAACGCCTGACTGTCATAGGCTTGACCGGAACTAACGGCAAGACTACGACCAAGGAATTGATCACGAGAGTGCTGTCTATCAAGTACAATGTCACGTCCACGCAGGGCAATCTGAACAACGACATCGGAGTGCCTCTGTCTGTCCTGAAGATCAACTCCGAGACGCAGATAGCAGTGATCGAGATGGGCGCTAACCATCCAGACGACATTGAGAAACTGGTCAAGGTCTGCGAACCGGATTACGGCTTGATCACCAATGTCGGCAAGGCGCATCTGCTCGGGTTCGGCAGCTTTGAGGGAGTCAAGAAGGCCAAAGGAAAACTGTACGATTATATTTCCGAACACGGAGGAAGCATATTCCTGAATGCGGATGATGAGAATCTGGTCGCTATGGCCGCAGCCCGCAAAGGATTGAAAGTCATTGAATATGGCATTGAGCATTGGGGAGCGATGGTTCTGCCTTCCGATGCCTCGCATCCTTTTGTCAGGATGGCCATTCCGGATTCGGTCACAGACCCGGTCGCTTTGACAGTCGCTTCGACAAGCTCAGCGACCGCACTGACGTCGGTCCCTGAACCTGTCGAAGGGCCGATGCATCGACTTTGCTCACCAACCATAGAAGCAAATGACCGCACCGAAAATCTTCTTGGTTTGGAAACCCATCTGGCCGGCTCCTACAACGCTACCAACATAGTCGCCGCCATCGCCGTCGGCCTTCATTTCGGAGTTCCTCTCGAAGATGCGATGCAGGCCGTGAGTGAATATATTCCTAAAAACAACCGCTCGCAGTTAGAGAAAACAGAACGCAACATCCTGATCGAGGATGCCTACAACGCCAACCCGACGAGTATGGCCGCAGCGCTTGACAACCTTGCCTCTGTGAAGGCACCGCGCAAGGCTGTGATGTTAGGGGATATGCGTGAGCTCGGTGCCGAGTCTGTCGCTGAGCATATTGCCATATTGAAGAAGGTGCTTTCGATGGATTTGGACCTCGTCTGTCTTGTTGGTGAAGAATTCCATAAGGCTCTTGGAAAGGTCACAGAGCCTGTCGATGTGACCACAAATATTAAATGGTATCCAACCTCAGATGAGCTGGTAACTTGGCTGAAAGAGAACCCTGTCACCGGCCACACAATCCTCATTAAAGGTTCCCGCGGCATTCGGATGGAGAAGGTTTTGCCCGAGTTATAGGGAACTTCCTCTCGTCAAAAATCATTGTGAGTCCCGTAACCGGCACTTTGTCGATGCGAGTCTGGATAATGTATCTGGCCAGCATTCCGACAAAGTAACCTATTGTCAGTCCGATAATTGTCCCTATAATCACGTCTCCCAGATAATGCTTTCCGACGAATATCCTGCTGACC
The DNA here is from genome assembly GCA_963596515.1 of bacterium. Lineage (GTDB taxonomy): Bacteria > Bacteroidota > Bacteroidia > Bacteroidales > UBA932 > Cryptobacteroides. Next base: position 8,617 of record CAVBMN010000007.1, on the reverse strand, counting down.
GCCACAAGCGCGGCCCAAGTCAGGGCGAACTTGTAGAATCCGTTGTAGGTGTGAGTACGATCGTTTCTGAAACCGATGATCAGGCACATCACCAGAGCAAAGGCGTTGGCCGCGTGCGCTGAGAAGAATCCGAAGAACCCTCCTCGTCCTTCCAGCACGTTAAGCCCTCCGAGAAGCATCCTTGCGCTGTAGCTTGGTCTTAATCTGTCAACGGCGTGCTTCACGATGTTGGAGAACTGGTCGCATAACCCGAATGCTATTCCGACTGAGACCAACACTACCAAGGCTTTTTTCCAACCAAGCCTTCGGAACAGGAAATATGCACAGATCGCATAAGCTGGAATCCAGACGGTCTTGTCCGACATCAGCATCCAGATCTGGTCCGTCGCTGGTGTGCTGAAACTGTTCAGAAATAGAGTCGCGTCTTGGTCTATCCTGTGCAGGAAGCCTATGAGTGAAGCGCTGACCATAGCATATCCTTTAAGTCCTTGATTCCTTCACCGCTGACCGATGAGATGAACACGTGCGGAATCCCCTTAGGAAGCGTCGGCTCGATCTCCTTCTCTATATCCTTGTCAATCAGGTCGCACTTTGTGACGGCCAGCACACGGTCCTTGTCCAGAAGTTCGGGGTTATATTCCTTAAGCTCATTGAGCAGGGTCTCGTAGCTCGCTTTGATGTCATCCTCTTCCGCCGAGACCATAAAGAGCAGCACCGAGTTTCTTTCTATGTGGCGGAGGAAGCGTATTCCGATGCCCCTTCCTTCGTGCGCTCCCTCGATGATCCCAGGAATATCGGCCATTACAAACGATTGATCGTCATAGTATTGGACTATTCCGAGGTTCGGTTCCAGCGTCGTGAAGGCGTAGTTTGCGATTTTCGGCTTGGCCGCCGTGATCGCCGCCAGCAAGGTTGATTTTCCCGCGTTAGGGAAACCCACAAGCCCGACATCCGCCAGCACTTTGAGCTCAAGGATGAACCATCCTTCCTGTCCTTCCTCTCCCGGCTGGGCGTATCGTGGAGTCTGATTGGTCGCCGTTTTGAAGTTGTTGTTGCCCAGACCGCCGCGTCCTCCTTTGCATAGAATCCGTGTCTCTCCCGGCTCCATCATCTCGAACAGCACCTCTCCGGTCTCCGCATTCTTGGCGACGGTTCCCACCGGCACATCCAGGATGATGTCCTCGCCGTTCTTCCCGGTCCGAAGTCCACCTTCCCCGTGTCCGCCTTCCTCCGCCTTGATGTGCTTGCGGTACTTAAGATGAATCAGCGTCCAGAACTGTGGATTGGCCTTGAGGATGATATGTCCTCCACGTCCGCCGTCTCCTCCGTCAGGTCCCCCCTTTGGCACATATTTAGCCCTGTAAAGGTGCATCGATCCTGCACCCCCGTGCCCCGAAGCGCACCAGATCTTCACGTAGTCTATAAAGTTGCTATCCGGCATAGTCTTTTTGCTTTAAACAAATTACAAAGATAGCGAAAGTTTGGGAAAGAATAGATGAGTTGTCAAATGTGTTTCCTCTTGAGGAATAATAAAACTTTATATTTATTGATAATCGTAAAATAATTTATTGTTTATCGTAAAAATAATCTTACCTTTGCCTTTGTAATAAGAAAAACAACAGACTTATGAGAATCAAAAATCAAAAAAGTATCAAGGCCGTCAGCCTTGCCGTTCTTGCGATCGGGGCGATCTACCTTGCGTTCGTGTATTACAGAACCGTCTCTATGCTATGGTTCAATGAGGCTCCGGACAGGATTGTCTGGAACCAAGGACAAATAGGCTGGCAAATCGCTGTTCTGACTGGATATCTCCTTGGCTGGACAGCCGTGTTCGCGCTCGGTGTCCTGGTAGAATGTAACATATTCAAGGGACTGAAATCCGGAGACTTGTTCCCAAAGAGGAATATTCCTTTGATAATGACCGCGTCGGCAGTCGTCGGCCTGTCCATCTTCTTCGGCGCCAACGTGCCTGATGTTATGAAAGGTGTGGAATGTTCGGTTCTTGATTCCAACTGCATCTTTGTCCCTTTGGTGGTGATCGTTTTCGGTCTCCTTTACAAACAGGCCTCGCTTGCGATCGAAGACAGCAATCTTGCGATATGATTACAATCAACCTTGACATAGTTCTTGCGACAAGGCGTATGACTCTCAGCGAGTTGTCCGAGAAGGTAGGAGTGAACCTGACCAACCTTTCAATCCTGAAGACAGGCAAGGCCAGGGCAATCCGTTTCACAACCTTGAACGCCATCTGCAAGGTCCTGGATTGCAAGCCCGGCGACATCCTTGACTATGAACCGGATCCAGAAGGTGCACAGAACATTGACTGTGACGGCGAATAAAGTTAGATCTTCGAGGATGCATAAGGCGTAATTAATTGTCATTTTGCTTCAAATCCATAGAGATCCTTTAGTTTTTCTCTATGGATTTGTTCTTGAGAGGCTTTATCGCGTTTTGTTATCCGAATGTTCGTGAAAATTCACTATTTTTGTTGAATGAGCAACTTCCGATAATAATGTCATATAAGAATATAGCGATATGGAAAGCAAGAAATCGCTGTCCGAAGAGGATATAAAGAACAGATATATTACTCCTGCCATTGAAAAATCCGGCTGGGAGAAGTCTTTTTACCGAATGGAATACTATTTCACGGACGGAAGGGTTCTGATTCAAGGAAAGCAGCACGCTCGTAAAGAAGGCAAGAAAGCGGATTATATCCTTTTCTCATCTCCCAACAATCCAATAGCAATTGTTGAGGCGAAGGACAACAACAAACCTGTCGGAGGCGGGCTTCAGCAGGCTATGGAATATGCCAGAATATTGGATGTCCCGTTTGCCTACAGTTCAAACGGCGACGCTTTTGTCGAGCACGATTTTCTGACAGGAATGGAAACTCAAATTTCCATAGAAAATTTTCCGACAAAGGAATCATTGGAAGAGAGAATCAAAGCGAATACACCGCTGACAGCATCTCAACAACATATCGTTGATGAACCGTATTATTTCGATCAGTATACAAATGAGCCTCGCTATTATCAAAGGATTGCGATTAACCGAACAATAGAGGCTGTGGCCAGAGGACAGAACCGTATTCTTCTTGTGATGGCTACAGGTACCGGAAAGACTTTTACTGCCTTTCAGATTATACACCGGCTTGTCAAATCTGGAGCAAAGAAAAAGGTCCTGTATCTAGCGGACAGAAACATTTTGATTGACCAGACTATGGTGCAGGATTTCCGCCCGTTCAAAAAGATAATGACGAAGATTCAGGATCGCGAGATGGATTCTTCCTATGAAATCTATATGTCTCTCTATCAACAGCTGGTTGAATATGATGAGACCAAGGAAGATCCTTTCAAGAAATTTTCACCGACATTCTTTGACCTTATACTTGTGGATGAGTGCCATAGGGGAAGCGCAAGAGATGATTCCGCGTGGAGGAAGATTCTAGAGTATTTCTCCTCAGCGACACAGATAGGAATGACAGCTACGCCGAAAGTAAAAGATGGAGCCAACAATCTTGACTATTTCAATGAACCATTATATACCTATTCCCTTAAACAAGGCATAGAGGATGGTTTTCTGGCTCCATATCGAGTGACGAACTCTTTCATAAACATAGACCTTGAGGGCTGGTCTCCAAGAGAGAATGAAAAAGACATATATGGACAGCTGATTGAACAAGGTTTTTACAGCCGAAAAGATTTCGGCCGCGAACTGGCATTGATTAAAAGACGTGAGATTGTCGCGAGACGTATAACTCAGATGCTCTTTCAAATCGGGAGGATGACAAAGACCATTGTCTTTTGTGCTGACGTGGATGAAGCGGAGGCGATGAGACAACTTCTCGTCTCGCTCAATTCAGACTTATGCAAGAAAGACTCACGCTATGTGATGCGCATCACTGGTGATGATAAAGAAGGCAAGAAACAATTGGATAACTTTATTGATGTCGATCAGCAATATCCTTGTGTCGTCACCACCTCCGAAATGTTATCCACCGGTGTGGACTGCAAGACCTGCGGGCTCATTGTCATAGATAAGGAAATCGGATCAATGACTGAGTTCAAGCAGATAGTCGGGCGCGGTACTCGACTAAGGACGGATAAAGGCAAATGGCATTTTGAGATTCTCGATTTCAGAAACGCAACACAGCTGTTTAAGGATCCAGAGTTTGACGGAGACCCTGAACCTCCGCAAGGAAAACAAGCCCCTCCTGAAGGACACGATGGGAAAGAGGTTGAACCAAAAGGGGGAGGTACAAAAATGCCGAGAACCAAATATCTTGTGGACGGATATGACATCCGAATCACCCACGAGAAAGTTTCTTATCTCGGAGAGGATGGGCATACGCTTGTGACGGAGAGTCTGACTGACTTTACCAGACGAAATATAAGGGGCAAGTTTGCCACGTTGGATACATTCATTAAGGAATGGAATGAGGCAGACCGCAAAAAAGCCATTGTGGATGAGCTTAAGGAATATGACGTGCTCATAGATGCAGTGAGGGAAGCTAAGCCGGAATTGGCCAATGCCGACATCTTTGACATCATCTGCCACGTGGCATTCGACCAAAAGCCTCTGACACGCAGGGAGCGGACGAATAATGTAAAGAAGAGAGATTATTTGTCCAAATATCAAGGTGTCGCCAGACAAGTGCTGGAAACGCTGCTGGAGAAATATGCAGATAATGGCATTCTGGAACTTGAAAATAATGATATACTTGAACTACCACCCTTCAACAAGATAGGCACCCCTCCGAGAATCATCAAATACTTCGGCGGAATGTCCGGATATATGAATGCGTTGAATGGTCTAAAAACAGAACTATATAGAATAGGAGCATAACGATATGGCAGTAAACAATCTCATTAAGAGAATACAGAACATAATGCGTCAAGATGCCGGCATCAGCGGTGATGCACAGAGAATAGAGCAGATGGTATGGATGTTCTTCCTGAAGGTATATGATTCGCAGGAGGAAGTGTGGGAATATAAGGCATACCAGAACAAGACTGAATATGTGTCAATCATTCCTGAAGAACTGCGGTGGAGGAATTGGGCGGTGGATAATGCGGACGGCAATGCTCTTACTGGCGACAGGCTGCTTGAATTCATCAATACGGTTTTGTTTCCGGTGTTCAAGGGAAATGATGCCATATTTGACGGCAAGGAGATAAAAGGTATAGTCATCACACGTGAAACACCACGTTCCAAAAGCATTGTAAAGGAAGTATTCGATGACCTCAACCAGTATATGAAGAATGGTATACTTCTTCGTCAAGTTGTCAATGTGATTGATGAGATAGATTTCACGGATGCGGAGGACAGGCACACATTCGGAGACATCTATGAAGGCATATTGAAAGACCTGCAGTCCGCAGGACACGCAGGAGAGTTCTACACTCCGAGGGCATTGACTGACTTTATGGTAAAGACGCTCGCGCCTAAGCTCGGAGAGTCTTTCGGGGACTTCACTTCGGGTACTGGAGGATTCTTGACATCTGCGCTTAACTATCTTAAAGATCAGGTGAAGACAACTGAAGATTTCGACAAGTTTCAGAATGCTGTTGTCGGTCAGGAATGGAAACCTCTTCCATATCTCTTATCAATAACGAATCTTCTTGTTCACGGAATAGAGGCTCCGAATATCCGCCATTGCGATTCCTTGGCTACAAAAATGAGCGACTTCAAGGATTCTGACAAGGTGGATGTCATAGCAATGAATCCGCCGTATGGAGGCAGTACCGAAGCGAGCGTGAAAGGGAATTTCCCTGCCGATATGAGAAGCAGCGAGACTGCGGACCTTTTTATGGTGCTGATTATGTACCGCCTGAAGAAAGATGGTCGTGCTGCGGTCATCGTGCCTGATGGCTTTCTGTTCGGAGTCGATGGCGCCAAACTTGAAATCAAGAAGAAAATGTTGAGGGAGTTCAATCTGCATACGATTATCAGATTGCCTCAAAGCATTTTCGCTCCATACACGAGCATCGCCACAAACATACTCTTTTTCAATAACGAGATAGCCGACGGCGCTCTGGAAGGGCAAGCGACAAAGGAGACCTGGTTCTATCGCCTCGATATGCCGGAAGGCTATAAGCATTTCTCCAAGACAAAACCAATGAAACTGGAACATTGTCAGCCGATAATGGACTGGTGGAATGACAGGAAAGAAATCATGTCCGAGGATAGTGACGAGAAATCCAGACGCTTCACTGTTCAGCAGCTGCTGGATATGGACTGCAATTTCGACCAGTGCAAATTCCCGAAAGATGATGAAGAAGTGCTTCCTCCGGCAGAACTTCTTGCGGACTATTTCAAGAAGCGTAAGGCGCTCGACCACGAGATAGACAAGACATTGGCAGAAATACAGCGTATCTTGGGAATTGATGTGAATGTGGATGAGCTGTAAAAACAGAAAAGGTGAAACGTGTCTCACATATTGTAAACAGAGATAGAATTATGGCGAACGAAATAGTTAAAGCCTCCGATAATATTGAGGACTTGTTTAGTAAGGTGTCCGGTCTAATAGAGCAGGCAAGATCTTACATCAAGACTTCAGTCAATACGGCGGAGGTCTATACCAAGTATTTTATTGGCAAATATATAGTGGAATATGAACAGAACGGGAATGTTCGTGCGCAATATGGAAAACAGGTCTTGCAAGAATTATCAAAGAGTTTGACTGCTCGTTTTGGTGCAGGTTGGTCATATCCAAATCTTCGCAATATTAGGCAGTTCTATATTGTATATGCAAAAAGGTTAACCAGTGGTTATCCTTTTGATGGCAAAAATGCTAACCGCTGGTTAGCAAATTCAAAGAATGATGACAATCAGACATTTAAGTTATCTTGGACTCATTATCTGATGCTGATGCGTGTGGGAAATCCAGATGCTCGCTCTTTCTATGAGATAGAATGTGTTCAGCAGCAATGGTCGAAAAGACAACTTGGTCGCCAAATAGGCAGTTGCCTCTATGAGAGATTGGCTCTGAGCCGAGACAAGGACGAGGTGATGCGATTGGCAACGGAAGGTCAAACTATAGAGAAGCCTTCTGATGTTATCAAAAGTCCCTTGACCTTGGAGTTCTTAGGATTGAAGCCAGATGCCGCTTACTCAGAATCAAAGTTGGAGAATGCCATTATCAGCAAGATGCAACAATTCTTACTTGAACTTGGAAAGGGATTCCTTTTTGAGGCGCGCCAAAAGCGTTTCACTTTTGATGAAGATAATTATTATGTGGATTTGGTCTTCTATAATAGATTGTTACAATGCTATGTTCTTATTGATCTGAAAACAGACAAGCTTTCCCATCAGGATTTAGGACAGATGCAGATGTATGTCAACTATTATGACCGCTTTGTGAAGCAAGACTTCGAGAAACCTACAATAGGTATATTGCTTTGCGAGAGCAAAAATGACGCTCTTGTTGAGTTGACTTTACCCAAAGATTCTCATGTCTATGCTTCTGCTTATCAATTATATTTGCCGGATAAGGCTCTGCTGCAAGCTAAGGTTAAGGAGTGGATTGCAGAATTTGAGGAAAACAATATAGACGAATAATTAAAGATTTGTGAGACGTGTCTCACAATTTAAGCAGTATCAAACACAATGAACGGAAAGCAACTAAAGAACAGCATACTTCAATGGGCGATACAGGGAAAACTTGTACCGCAAGACCCGAATGACGAACCGGCATCAGTACTGTTGGAAAGAATCCGTGCGGAAAAGGCTCGGCTTGTCAAAGAGGGCAAGATCAAGAAAGACAAGAATGAATCCATAATCTTCCGAGGTGACGACAATTCCCATTATGAGAAGTTCATAGCCACCGGGGAGGTGAAGTGCATCGACGAGGAGATTCCGTTTGAGATTCCAAGAGGGTGGGAGTGGACGAGGCTGGGAAATGTCGCAGAATTAATAGGTGGCTATGCTTTTAAAAGTGAGTCGTTAAAAGGAAGTTTTGGAACACGTGTTATTAGAATCTCAGACATAAGCGAAAATGGTTTTGTCAATAAGAATGTAGTTAGATATTGCGGAGCAAGTGTTTCTGATACTTTTTTTGTTCAAAGAGGAGATATACTGATAGCTATGACAGGCGGGACGGTAGGCAAATCAATGTATGTTGAAAGTATTCCAGAGGAACTTTTGCTTAACCAGCGAGTTGCAGCAATCAGATGTGGTTCCTTAAACACTGATTATCTTGATATTGTTATAAAGTCGCCTTTGATACAAGATGTCGTAAATGATAAGAAGAACTCTACAAATGATAATATCTCAATGGGGGATATTTATAACTTTTTGATTCCTGTACCACCTTATCAGCAACAATTCAGAATTATTTCTCAGTATCAAAAACTTGTTCCTTTTATCCTTCGATACAGAAATAGTCAAGAGAAACTTGATCAATTGAATAGCAACATCTCTAACTTGTTGAAGAAATCTATCCTTCAAGAGGCCATCCAAGGTAAACTCGTTCCGCAGGACCCGTCAGATGAACCTGCCTCTGAACTGCTGAAACGCATCTGTGAAGAGAAACTTCGTCTCGTCAAGGAGGGCAAGCTGAAAAAGAAGGACATCACCGACTCCGTCATCTTCCGTGGTGACGATAACAGGCACTATG
>CAVBMN010000006.1:0-52341 GCA_963596515.1 bacterium | reverse complement strand
CCTTGGCCTCCTTGATCTTCTGAGCCACATATTCCGGCTTTCTCTTCGCGATGCCAGTGCCTCTTACCTTGGCAGCGTCCTCTATAGTCTTAAGAATCTCATCGACGTAAATGAGGTGCTTGTCCGAAGCGACCTCAACAGTCAAGTCATCCTGCGTCATCTTTTGCAAAGTTCGTTAATCAACCTTTTTGGCATCAATGCCTTTGAATATTCCTGAAAGAGACCTTGTCACATTGTCGTGTGAGAATCCTTCCCTCAGCACAAGCAGGATCGTATCATCCCCGGCCAAGGTTCCCATAACCGCCGGAAGATGTCCTTCATCAATGATGGACGCGATCATCCCGGCGTGACCAGGCCGTGTCTTGATCACGGCCATCGAACCGGAAAACTCAAGGCTGTCTATGCTGTCGGATGTCATAGAAGATTCACGAAGGCTGTTGCGCAACATTCCCGGCTGGGGAAGACTGTAACTATAGCCGTTCCCATCGTGCAGCTTGGTGATTCTCATCTCCCGGATATCTCTTGACAATGTCGCCTGAGCCACACTTAGACCGCGCTGCTCAAGCAATGTGGAAAGTTCTTCCTGATTGGAGACCTTATTGTCCTTGATGATCTCTCTTATCGCTCTCTGCCTTTCAAGTTTCCCCTTCATAGTAAAGCATATTTATTCAAACAGGCTGCAAATATATGTATATTTTTTCAATACAAGGGCAAAATTATTGCATAATTTTCTAAAATAATCTCTAAATATTCAGAAAGCGGCATAGCAGTGACGCAAAAAGAAGGATATTACCTATATATTCGGAGAATATTGTATCTTTGTCCACGAAGGATAAAATATGGGATATTCACCGGGAAACGACATACAAAATATGACTGTCAGCAATGAAGACTTGTTCGAAGATGTCATTGCCCTACTAAGGGATGGACGGTTGGTCACGATTCCTGTCAAGGGTAGCAGTATGGCTCCGTTCATTATCGAAGGGAAAGATACCGTTGTGCTCGAAGGCATCGAGGCTGCCACTCCTGATGGGCAGGAACGCCACAGAGCGAAGATTGGCGACATCGTGCTCTTCCATACCGACGGAAAATACTATCTGCATAGAATCATTCGGTTGGAAAATGACATTGCTGAAATCCAAGGAGACGGGATACTACACTCAAAGGAAAGGTGCGCGACAGACAAAATTTTCGGCCGTGTGCGCACTGTGATCAAGAACGGCAGAAAACAGATTGATGTCAACTCGTCCGCCTACCGACTGAAAATCCGCGTCTGGCTGTCACTTCACCCTTGCCGCAGGATTCTCCTTGGGATATGGCGCAGACTACCGAAATAAAACGCCCGCTTCCAAGGAAACGGGCTCAAATATAGAAGTCAAATCAGATCAAAATCTCCTGGCTATCACCAAGATATATTAGCACCGAAAGTTACCCTGTTGTTCATTTTCTCAAGTGGTATTCCCTGCGGGCTTATCTTTCCAAGAATCGACTCCATTCCGAAAAAGATCGTGAACCCTGGAATCTTGATATTCAACAGTCCGCCAAGCGTGGCTCCATAGTTGCTCACACCAGCGCTTCCCGTAATGTCCAAAACCTTGAATGGGTTGTAATCCAATGCGACACGCACCTCACGGTACGGGACAAGGCTGTTGAACCTGTAAGTTCCAAGCAAACCGACAGAAAAGTTCCTGACCACATTGTACTTCGCTCCTACGCGGACTGTGGCCGGAAGCATACGTATCTCGCTCTCCTCATCCTCCTTGCGGAACTCAAACAATTCAGAGAACTCATCAGCCACATTGGACAGTTCATCCCCGATTGTGGTTCCCTCATCAAGATCTATATCCTTGGAACCGGAATATTTCCATTCATTTACAGCAGTACGGCCACGAAGGTTGTTGAACCAGTTTATGCCTCCAAGATCCGTAACGGCGGCGGACAGGACAACAGGACCGGCCTTATACGCAAGCCCCAAATCAACCGCCAAACCAAAACCATTGAAGCCCAAACGCTTGGCAAAGTCCGAATTTTCAAAATCAATAATGTCGGAATATGCTCCCGTGGATGATTTCTTGGTGGCTATCTTCATCGCGTCATAGGCACCGGACAGTGTTCCGTCAGCTGAGACGGTCCACTCATCGCCCGTCAGACGCATATTCATCCGGTCCATTTTCACATCCAGACCGGCAAGCCCGATGAGCCCTTTAAGCTTTACTCCAACAGTCAGGTCACCGGTTTTCCAAGAAGACCCTATTCCGATCTGGGCGAATGCATTCCCTCTGAAATTCAGTCTGGAGAAATCATAGGAATCAGTCTCAGTGGTTCCAGTCTTGAGAAACCGGAAAAGATCGTAAGGCAAGAAACCGTCAACCGAAGCTCTCAGCGAAAAGTCAATGACATTGTACAGTTTCCCGGTACGGATACCTATTGACAACAGATTGGTATTGAACTCCGTGGAGATAACGTTGTTCCCCTCATTGAATTTAGCGAGAGCGTCCGAGGCTGAGATATCCGGATGCATAAACGTGACAAGATTCCCGTTCTGAGGGTAAAGCAGGCTGGCCATACCGATGTTTCCGAGAAAACCAAGCGATGTCGAGCCTATTACAGGCAATGCGACAATGCTATAATTCGAATGCAAAGCCGGATTGAGATTGTATGAATACGCATACCAGGAAGAGAAATATCCGGTCTGAAGATCCTGAGCTTGAGAAACCAGGCAAGCGACAGCCATAACGGCCGTGAATATTATCTTTTTCATTCGTCTGTGTCTATGATGATTATGCCGTCAGGAAACCTGAGACTGGAATTTGTGATCCGCACGCCTTGCTCCTTGGAAACAATAGAACCGGAAACGGGTATTTCCGTTATAATGAAATTAATCCTGAATCCATCAAAATTGATCACACCGTCCCCCAAAGTAACCTTCATCAATGCGGGAGAGGACGAAGGTCTCTGAATATCTCCGGCTTCAACCGTAACCTCCATATCTACACCTACGTTGTCAACGACATTGCCGTCGGCATCGATGGCTTCGGCCGTACAAGTGAACTTGAAAGGAATCGTGTTGATGATGTCCATAGCGAACTCGGCAGTCTTGACACGGATATCCCCCGTGTCAGCATTTCCGATTCCGTGCACGTCATAGGTTCCAAAGCGGACCGGAACCTGCAACGAGGAAGGCCAGTTTATGAGAAAGCCATCGCCTTCTTCCTTGAAAAACTTCCTGACCGACTCGGACACCATCGACTCTATGGAAACCATCTTGAAATCTCCGACCGGAATCTCCAGTCCCTTGCCGACATTGACAGTATTGTCAATTCCCTTGTCGATCAAATCATACTCTTTGTCAACGGAGCACGACGCACATAGCGCCATTGACATCGCGACGAGGCATATTGCACAATGCCTTAAACCAATAGTTTTAAAAATCATACGTTATTAAAAGGAATATTTTACCACAGCCACAGCGCGGTGATTTATGATAAGATGCGTATCGCTTGTCGCCAGACCGTGCGGATCAAGGGCGTTGATGTCACCGTAATCCACGCACGTGCCGTTATACTCGACAGCGATCGTGAGGCGGTCAAGGTTGAAAGCGACGGCAGGTGCCAAACGCATTATATGTCGGATATTCTTGAAACCTCCTTCAAAATAATAGATGTTGTCCGGATCTGTATAGTCTGACGTTATGGATGGGATCAGAGTCTTGGATGTGCCCAAGGCTTTCATAAACCCGGCCATAAGCATAAATTGCCACTGCGTACCATAACTCAGGGAAATAAAACTTGTTGACGAGCGGAGAGGTGTGTACTTATAGTGATAGACATCACCCATATCGTATGCGGCATAGCCTCCCATCAGACGAAGATGGTCCCCCCCGGAAGCCAGGACTGACTTTGCGTTGATCTTGAACAGTCCTTTGGAGAATCCCATATAAAGCATCGGGCTGATCATCGATATACGGTCTTTTACATCGGTACCCTTGTCATTCCAGACACTTGCCGTGATCGTACGCCAACGTGGTCTGAGACTGATAAAGTCAGCCCCCGCCTTGGCCGTAAAATGCTTTGACGAATATGTCAGGCCGGCATACAGTTCCGGAACAAGACCGTACTTCACATAATCCGCCGATGGTCCTTGCGGTCCGGTCGGCGTAAACTCCATAGGATAAAGAGCCCCGACAGTAAACGCGAAATGCTTGAGGAACGAGGCCTCAAACATTACCTGAGGGCTTCTGGCGTAAGGATTGAACGGAGAACCGACTTCATAACCGACACTGTAAGGCATATCCACAGACATCGGATGCCAAGCCTGACCGACCTTGAAGGCAGCGGAGTTGAAACCATCGCCCAAGTCCTCCCATTTGAGATTAAGATAAGCCTCACGCAGACGCAGTGACGCGGAACTGCCATTCATCAAATAGAAATCAGCCTCAAGCTTGCCTGTCACATTAAAGGCACCGTACCGGAAACCGGTGAGGTTCACGCCGACACGTGTCGTGATGGCGGACATCTTAATGGACGGATTGTACCAGATGTCCTTCCCTTCAAGGTTGATCTCTTTGTCGTAAGGAATATAATAGAACAAGTCTTCAGCGTCGGCCTTGGAGTCGCGGGCATCGAAAATGGCGCTCGCGCGGAAAAAGCCGTATGGTTCAAGATGATTGGTCAACTTCACCAGATGGCTTTGAGCCTCAGAGGGTAAAGCGGTAAGTGACAGGGCAACAGCCGATGCCAGCATTGGAATTATCTTCTTCATAGCGTCAATTTTTACCGTACAAGGCCGACAATCGCCTTGACTTGTTAAACAATAATATTAGAAAGTGAATTTGACCAAAGCCTGAACACGGTGGTTCGTGATCCAGTGGAGGTTGTCCTCGGCAAGGCCGTTGGCACCAATGTATTTCACACCGGCAACCGTCTTGTAGTCACCATACTGCACGCTTGTAATCTCATATTCGAGGCCGATCGCGAATTTGCCGATGTTGTGGACTATTGTAGGGGTAAGCCTCCACATCTGGTTCATATTCGAGAAGCTGTTCTTGCTGAAATAAAGATTTGAGGCTAATGCATACCCCTTGTTGTCAGCATCCCTGAATCCTTCACCATCAGCGATATAGAGATCACTCTTCGTACCGAAATTTTTCACGTAACCGGCAAAAAGAATCCACTGTGTCTTCTTTCCGTACATAAAGCTGGCCCACGTTGAGGAGTTACGGGTCGGTGTATATTCAAAACTACCGTCTGAATTCTTTGCTGAGATTCCGTAGCCGCCGTTGAGGTTGAAATGCTCTCCGGCTTCGGCGAAGGTTGTCTTAACCTTGGCAGAGAACAGGCCGCTCTTGTACTGCCAGTAGAGGAACGGAGTAAAGGTGGTAATACGATCACTTACCTTAACGGTTCCATTGTTGTGCCTCGGTTTGATCGAAAGCATATTCACACCAGCCCTGAAAAGGAAACCCTCATTACTATAGTTCAATCCGAGGTAGATCTCAGGGGTGCAGCCATATTTGATGTAGTCCGCCGAAGCGCCGTCAGGACCCGCGGAGGTGTACTGCATCTGCCAGATGGCGGCTCCGGTCAAGGAAAGCACATCGTTGAGTTTATAGTCAAGTTTGACCTGAGGGGTGCGGCTGAACGGTCCGAAAGGTGCTCCGGTGTTGAGGGAGAACACATCCGGCATATCAATGGCCATCGGATGCCAGGCCTGACCGGCGGTCACCATCCAGTTCTTCCTTCCGATGGTCGCGTAAGCCTGACGAAGACGGAGGACCGCAGCTCCGGTCACACCGGAAAAGCCATTGTAGAAGTCGGTCTCTATCTTGGCTCCCATCTTGAAGCCGTTATATTCATAATCTGTCACATTGAGTCCGATTCTGGTGGTGATGGCGGCGTAGCGGAGGGAAGTCTGCTCGTTCAAATCTGTGTCTTCTTTTTTTGCCTCATCTTTCGGGAGGTAATAGAAGAAATCTTCTGTTCCAGCCACGCTTTCACGGGTGTCGAAAGCGTAATAGTTACGGATAAATCCGTAGAGACTTACCTTCGGTTTGGTCTCCTGTGCCGCAAGTGTGGCGCACATTGCCAAAGCGGCAAGTGATGTGAAAATTCTGTTCATACTAATAACTACTAACTGATTTTTAAGCATTGGGAAGCTGTTTTGGTATTTTCCCCCAAAAACAGCTTCCCTGATATTATGATATAATTACTGAACGAACGGGAACAACTTGGTAACCCAGAAGAAGCCAAGCACAAGTCCGAATATTCCGATGAGGATACCGATCTTCGCCATATCCTTTGTCTGTACCAAACCGGTCGAGGACGCGATGGCGTTCGGAGGTGTGGAAATCGGGAACAGCATCGCCACGGATGAGCAGACCGCGATCATAATGATCATAGCCTGAGGACCGCCCATCGCCATAAACTCGGCGTTGTTGGCGGCTGACGGATCTGCCATACCCTGCGCGACAACGATCAGGATAGGAATCAGCAGGGCTGAAGTCGCCGAGTGGCTGATGAAGTTGGAGAGCAGGTAGCAGACAAGTCCTGACACGATGAGGACAAGCAGCAGCGGCATACTTCCGAAAGGAATGGCGGCGATAAGGACTTTCGCCAAACCGGTGTCCTGAAGAATATATCCGAGTGCGAAACCTCCGGCAACAAGCCAAAGCACCGTCCAGTTGATCTCCTTGATTTCCTCCTTGCCAAAGAGACCGGTCATCGTGAAGGCCGCAAGAGGAATGAGGGCGACGACATTGGAACTGATGTGGTGCAGTTGCTCGGTGGCCCAAAGCAGGATTGTCACAGCGAAGATGATCCAGACATAGATTGTCTTCCAATCCTTCTTCTTGTCGCTGTCCGGAATCTCAAGCACAAGCTTCTTGGTCTTGAACGGGAAGAAGAGTATCAAGAGCAACCAGGCGAAAAGAATCATAATGACCACATAAGGGATCATATGAACGCACCAGTCTCCGAATGAGACATCAATGCCAGCCTGCTCAAGGTAACCTTTGGCCGTGGCGTTAGGAGGAGTTCCGATCGGGGTGCCGATACCACCAAGGTTGGCTGCGATAGGGATAGACAAGGCAAGCCCAACTTTCCCCTTGTCATCACTCGGAAGTTTGGAGAGCACCGGAGCGAGGAACGAAAGCATCATCGCCGCTGTGGCCGTGTTGCTCATAAACATAGAGAACACGGATATGATGATAAGGAATCCAAGAAGCACCATCTTAGGCTTGGTTCCGAATATGCTGAGAAGCGACTTCGCCAACGTGACATCAAGTCCGAAACGCTCCGCCATAATGGCAAGCACGAAACCGCCGAGGAAAAGCATCACGACAGGGTCGGCGAACGCTGACATTATCTTCTTGTAGCTTACCAGCTGGCCAAACTCAGGATTGCAGAAGAATCCAAATCCCTTGTCAGAAACAGTAAGTAGCGCGATGACGATGACGAGAACAGAGGTCGTCCAGTTAGGAATGATCTCAAACATCCACATCAATGCGGCGAACACGAACAGAGCGATCACACGCTGCTGCACAACGGTCAGCGCGTCGATGCCAAAGAAAGAGGTTGGCACACACCACAAGAAGAGTGTGACCAGAAGAACAATTGGCAGAAGTACACAGTACTTCACATTGAATTTCTTTTCAGCCATTTCAATAGTATTGATTATTAATTATTTCTGAAATTCGAACCTGAGGTCGATCGGAATGTTCTCAAGGCGGATATTCACAAGATCAGCCTTGAAGTCATCAGACAGAACGCAGTACTGATTCTCAAACTGTTCAGCGAACTCATAGTCACCGGTAGCCTGAGTCTTGAGAGCGATCCCCGCGAACCCAGCCACAAGAGAAAGGGTCTTCTCGTAGTCAATTGAATATTTTCCGCTGTCGCCACGCTTGAACGCTCCGTTCTGGTTCAGGTAGTTGAAGAGCATCACGTAAGCCCTACCAAGCTGTGAGGCCTCGCCGAAACGCTCGGAGCGGATCAGGTTCGCCACAAATGTGGTGATGGCGTCCTCTTTGGAGATGAGCGCGGGAATCTTATGCTCATCAATAAGTTTGCAGACAAAGTAAAGACCGAGGGCATTCGCCTTGGCGTCCTCCCAAGTAAGAGCCTTGTTGCCAAGAGCGTCATTTACGGATCCTTTGCCGTTAATTGTCTCCTTCACACCGAGTCCGTGAGAGATCTCGCGGAAAGCGATGTTCCAATAGAAAGCCTCGGCATCAAGATGATCCTGCTGGTCCGGGCTGAGAACCACGATGCCGACAGGGCTGACAAGCCTGTTAAACTTCTCCATCATAATGTTGCGCAGAAGTGCGGTACGGGTACCGGCCTTTGCCTGAACCTCCTCATTATAAGGAAGATTTAAGGCGATCAGTTTTATGCCCGCATTGGCGTGGCCTGCGCAGTAGATGGCATCATAGGCATAGATGTCAGAGTTGTCTCCGGGTATAAAAGTCTTGTACTCATCCTCGCAAGGAATCTGCTTCTGAAGTTCCGGAAGCATTGAAGTGAACTGGTCCAGAACCTCGGTGCGCTTGAGATCCTTAAGAAGCACATAAGCCTCATAGGAAGTCTTGAGCCCCATCAGACGGTCATCATTGACCTCGTTAGGGCCGATGATGAGATCCATCTTGCTGTCGGTCATCTCCAGCCACGCAAGGTCGCTGTCATAATAATAGTCGGTCTTGAGCGCATCGATTTTCTTGAGAAGATAGTTGCGCACGCTCGGCTTGATTGTGATGTCAGCGGCGGCCTTGAGATAGTTGCAGATCTTGTCGATGTTGTACTCATAGGCGTCGTGATACCACACGGAAATGAGTTTGCCGTCAGCACCACGCCTGATGAGTGAATATGGGCTCATCTTAACTGGATCCGCAAGCGAGTCGAACTCTGCGGCGGTCATATCAGCCGGATAGAAGTTGGCTCCAAGAGGAAGTTCACCGAAACCATCGACGAAAGTCGTGCCGTCAAGGCGGTCCCACGGGCCGTAATTGATTTTGGAATATTCCCGCAGATCAGCGTCATTCAGGTTCTCCATCAGTGTTTTGTCGCCGAAATACTGTTTCCAATAGATGCTGTCAGCCTGATCGGCCGCGAATTTGTAGAGATTGAGGACTTCCTTGCCGTTGTCCGTGATACCGGAAAGGTCAGGCGACTCTATTCTCACGAGCGCATACGAATCGACCTTCTTCTGGACAGCGGTCTTCGGCTCCGTATTGCAGGAGGCCGCAAGAGCGATCAGCGTTAACGCCAGAACGGTTCTTTTCATTTGAAAAAGTGTTATTTATTAAAATTTATATTCAACGAATCTTGCAAATTTAATGAATATAAATGAAAAAAGCGCATCAATTGAGAATTGACGCGCCCATATTAGTAAGAAAACTTACTTTTTTTTAGATAATACCCTGCTCAAGCATAGCCTGTGCGACCTTCATAAAGCCGGCGATGTTGGCACCCTTCACGTAGTCAACGCTGCCGTCAGGACGTGTGCCGTACTTCACGCACTGCTCGTGGATGCTCTGCATAATCCAGTGAAGCTTGTCGTCAACCTCCTGAGCCGACCAGCTGAGGTGGGCTGCGTTCTGGGTCATCTCAAGACCTGAGGTGGCAACTCCACCGGCGTTCACGGCCTTGCCAGGAGCGAAGAGGACTCCGTTGTTCTGGAAGAAGTGGATGGCACCAGGCTGGCAACCCATATTGGAAACCTCGCAGCAGCACCAGCAACCGTTAGCCTTCAGTTCCTTCGCGTCATCCTCGCTAAGCTCGTTCTGGAACGCGCAAGGGAGAGCGATGTCGCAAGGGATGCTCCAAGCCTTCTTGCCGGCGGTGAACTGAACCTGTCCAGGGAACTTGGTGGCGAGATCCTCGACCATGTTCCTGTTGGAAGCACGCATGTCAAGCATGTAGTCGTTCATCTCTGCTGTCATTCCATCAGGAATATGGCATACTCCGTCAGGTCCGGAGATAGCGACAACCTTGGCACCAAGCTGGGTAGCCTTCTTCACAGCGCCCCAAGCCACGTTACCGAAGCCGGAGATGCAGACCTTCTGGCCAGCGATGTCCTTGCCGGCCTTGTGGAGAAGATGCTGGGTGAAATAGAGGGCTCCGAAACCGGTTGCCTCAGGACGAAGGATAGATCCACCCCAAGTAGCGCCCTTTCCGGTGAGAACTCCGGTGTGATACTGACGGGCGAGCTTCTGGTACATTCCGTTCAGGAAGCCAATCTCACGTCCGCCGACACCAACGTCTCCTGCAGGGATGTCCTGGTCAGGACCGATGCAGCGCCAGAGCTCAAGCATAAAAGCCTGGCAGAAACGCATAATCTCAGCGTTAGACTTTCCGACAGGGTCGAAGTCAGAACCACCTTTGGCGCCACCCATAGGAAGGGTTGTAAGGGCGTTCTTGAACGTCTGCTCGAATCCGAGGAACTTGAGCATTGAAGGGGTCACGGCCTTATGGAAACGAAGTCCTCCCTTGTAAGGTCCGATCGCGCTGTTGAACTGCACACGGTAGCCGAGGTTAGTCTGAACCTCACCGTTGTCGTCAATCCAAGTGACACGGAATGTGAAGATTCTGTCCGGTTCCACGAGTCTCTCAACGATCTTCGCCTTCTCGAACTCAGGATGCTGGTTGTAAACCTCCTCGATTGATTCGAGGACCTCCTGTACAGCCTGGAGATATTCCTTCTCAGTAGGGTACTTGGCCTGGAGACGGGCCATTATTTCTGTTGTTTTCATAACGTAATGTGTTATTAATTAGTAATAATGTAGGTGTTCTATTTTAGTTTCCAAGTGGAGCCGCTGTGAAGAAGCTCATCCACATTGTGAATCTTCGCCTTGGACTTCACGTTCTCGACCTGCTTTGCGACCTCCTCGTCATAGGTGATGTCCGGAACCTCACGGATTACTCCGAGGGCAACCGGAAAGTCCGGCCACTTCATATCAGCGAGCATCATCTGAAGGCCAAGATTGTCTGAATGGCTGTCGTGGGTGAGAATGTCATCCTCCGTGACACCGTTCTCGCCAATGGTCACGACCTTCAGCCTCCAGCCATCAAGGGCGATACCCTTGTCACGATTCTTTCCGAATATCATCTTCTCGCCGTCGCGAAGCACCAGCGTCCTGTCCGCCTTGTGCTCCCTGTCGGAAATCTCAGCGTGGGATCCGTTGTTGAAGATCACGCAGTTTGTCAGGAACTCCATCACGGATGTGCCTTTGTGCCTTGCGGCCGCAAGCATAATCTCCTGGTTGAGCGCAAGCTCAGTATCCATTCCGCGTGCGAAGAACGTTCCCTTGGCTCCCAGCACAAGGCTACCCGGATTGAACGGATGCTCGACCGTGCCGTAAGGGGAAGTCTTCGTGATCGCACCCAGTTTCGAGGTCGGGGAATATTGTCCCTTGGTCATCCCGTAAATCTGGTTGTTGAAGAGCATCAGGTTGATGTCTATGTTCCTTCTGATGGCGTGGATGAAATGGTTTCCACCGATTGCCAACGCGTCACCGTCACCACTCACCTGCCAGATGCATAGATCCGGATTGGCTACCTTCATACCGGTGGCTATGGCCGTGGCACGGCCGTGGATGCTGTGGAATCCGTAAGTGTCCACATAGTACGGAAGTCTGGACGAGCATCCGATACCGGAAACGACCACAATCTTGTCCTTGTCTATCCCCTTCTCCTCACAAACCAGAGGGAGGGTTCGCTGAAGAGCGGCGAGTATCGAATAGTCCCCGCATCCAGGACACCATCTGATCTCCTGATCGCTCTTGAAATCTTTCAATGTATATTTTGGCATTGTCTGTTCCTCCTATAACTGGGCCGAAGCGGCGTCAACAATCTCCTTCACAAGGAAAGTCTGCCCCTGAACCTTGTTGCAGCCCAAGTAATTGAACTGCGGGAATATGGTCTTGAGGTAACCTGCGAACTGTCCGAGGTTAAGCTCGCAGACAATTATCTTCCGGAAGCCGGAGAATACCTTCTCCGTATTCTTCGGCAGCGGGTCGATGAAATCGAAATGCACACGGCTTACTGTCTTACCGGCCGCACGAAGTTCCTCCGTTGCTGTAAGAATATGTCCGTAAGTGCCTCCCCAACCGACCAGAAGCACATCTCCGCTTTCCGGGCCGTCAACTACAAGATCAGGAATATCAGCGGCGACACACGCGACTTTCTCAGCACGTTCCTTGACCATCATCTCGTGATTGGCCGCGTCAGTGGAAAGTACGCCATTATGTGTCTTCTCAAGACCACCCACACGGTGTTCCAATCCTGGGGTTCCGGCCGGAGCCCATTTTCTGGCAAGTGTCTCAGAATCCCTCTCGAAAGGACAGAACTTGTTCCCGTCGGCCTCGGCAAGACGAGGCTTGATCTCTGAATATTCACTCATCGAAGGTATTTTCCACGGCTCGGAGCCGTTCCCAAGGAATCCTTCGGAAAGGAGCAGAACCGGAGTCATATGCTCCATTGCGATCTTCGCCGCCGTGAACGCCGCGTCAAAGCAATGCGCCGGAGAATGGGCGGCAATCACGACTATAGGGCTCTCACCGTTGCGTCCGTAAAGGGCCTCGTTAAGGTCAGCCTGTTCTGTCTTGGTAGGCAGTCCGGTGCAAGGACCGCCACGCTGCACGTCCACAACCACGAGTGGGAGTTCAGTCATCACGGCCAGACCAAGAGCCTCGGATTTAAGGGAAAGTCCCGGACCTGATGTTGTAGTTACCGCCAGATTGCCGGCGAACGACGCGCCGATGGCACAGCATATTCCCGCTATTTCGTCCTCGGTCTGCATAGTTTTGACTCCAAGGCTCTTATGTATGGCAAGTTCCTCAAGAATCGCGGTGGCCGGAGTTATCGGATATGATCCGCAGAACAGAGGCCGTCCGGATTTTTCCGAAGCGGCGATCAGTCCCCAAGCCAGAGCCTGGTTGCCGGTTATATTCCTGTATATTCCTTTTTCCTGGATGTCTGGAACAACCGTATAGGTGTCCGCGACCGCCTGGATGTTGGCGGCGTAGTTGTAGCCGTCGTTAACAACCTTGCGGTTCGGCTCGATCATCTCCGGATGCTTCTTGGCGAAACGTCCTTCAAGATAAGTATAGACATAATCCAACGGACGGCTGTAGATGAAGCAGGCCATTCCGAGGGTGAACATATTCCTGCACTTGTGGATGGAAACCACGTCCAGCCCACTGTCCTTCAGGCTTTCTTCCGTAAGTTTGGTGATCGGGGCGACGATGATGTTTCTGTCCTCGATGTGAAGTTCCTCAAAGGGATTGCCGGTGAATCCTGCCTTTGTAAGGCCAAAGTCATCGAAGGCATCCTCGTTCACCAGCACGGTCGCATTTCTTTTCAGCCACTTGGCGTTCGCCTTGAGGGCCGCTGGGTTCATCGCCACCAGCATATCACAGAAATCCCCTGGAGTGTTGACCTTGTGGCTGCCGATGTGAACCTGAAATCCGGAAACGCCGGCCACAGTCCCCTTCGGGGCTCTGATCTCCGCCGGATAGTCCGGAAATGTTGAAAGGCCGTTACCATAGACTGCGGACAGGTTGGCGAACAAAGTTCCGGTAAGCTGCATGCCGTCACCGGAATCCCCGGCGAACCTTATCACAACATCCTTAGCATCAATAACCTTATGTTGCATTTCTATTTTAAGAATATTAGTGTTGAATAAAAATTCCTTACAAATTAAAGCATAAAAAGCATAATAACCAACCTTTTCACTGAAAAAAGATATTCACACCACAAACAGCCACGCACAAAACCATAAAATCATAAATAACACTCCACAAAAAAACGTCACCTCGGAGCGAAGCGACGCAAGGGGGTTGGGGAATACGGTCCCCAGTGCCCCACCGGGGCTGTCGCAAAGCGACTGGGGGTGAATGAAAAGCGCACACAGTGCGAAGCGACGCAAGGGGTTTGGGGAATACGGTCCCCAGTGCCCCACCGGGGCTGTCACGTAGTGACTGGGGGTAAAAAAAGGGCCAGCAGTTATTGCCGACCCTTATAATTAATGATCAGTGACTACTGCTGGCCCTGAGCCTGTGCCTGTGCCTGAAGTTCCTTCTGAAGAGCCTCAAGGGTTCTTCCCTCTGGAATATTCAAGGCCTTTCTTGCCTCCGGAGTCAGATCCTTGCACTGAGCCTTGTCAACATAGAGGTACTGTGAGGTCTCGAAAACAAAGGTATATGCACCCGCCTTCGCAAGTTTCTCTACAGCCTCCTGAGCCTTCTTATAGATAGGGTCCATCAACTGCTGGTTCTGCTGCTGGAGTTCAGCCTGGATTGACTGCTGGAACTCCTGGATCCTCTGCTGGATGTCTCCAAGCTCCTTCTCTTTGCTGGCCTTGATGGCTGGAGTCCAGGTGGACTGCTTCTGCTGGTACTCATTGTACTTGCTCTGAGCCTCTTCCATCATACTTTGAAGGGTTTCCTGAGCCTCTTTCTGAGCGGCCTGCATCTGAGATCTGGCCGCGTCAGCCTCCGGCATAAGCATAACCAGTTCATTGAAGTCAACATAGGCAAACTTCGCCTGCGCCGAAGCCGTCAGAGTAAACAACGCCATTGCGGCGATCATAAGAATCTTTTTCATTTTTATAGAATTTTATCAGTTTACGTGTTTGATTCCGATGCAAATGTAAGAATATTATTTAGAATTGTTGTCCGATAAGGAAGTGGAACTGGCTTCTGTTCTTCTTCTCCGGATTGTCGAAGCCGTAACCCCAGTCAATACCGAGCAGACCGATCATAGGGAGAAACACCCTCACGCCGACACCGGCGGAACGCTTGATCTGGAACGGATTGAACTTCTTGATGTCAGACCAGCAGTTACCACCCTCAAGGAAGCCAAGCACGAATATCGTGGACTGTGGCTGGAGGATGACAGGGTAACGGAACTCCATCGTGAACTTGTCATAGACATTACCGGCATAATAGCCGTTGGAGTTGTACGGAGTGGCATCCCAAGGGGTAAGGGAGTAGTTCTCATAACCACGGAGGGCGATCACGTCAGCTCCATAGGTGTCATAACCGGACATACCGTCACCACCGACCCTGAAGCCTTCGAACGGTGAATATCCCCACTTGCGGTTGTAGTAGCCAAGATAGCCGAACTGCGCGCGGCTCATTATGACGAAGTCACCGATAACCTTGGTGTAAAGCTCGCCACTGACCTTCCACTTGTGATACTCAATCCACTTGTAACGCTGGGCAGAACTCCAGTTGTCATAGTTGATGTCCTTATAGCTTGAGACCTTTGTAGGATTGCCGTTGGCATCAAGCGTGCCGAGATCTTTCTTCCTGAACAATGAATATGGCGGAGTGAGCTGAAGGCTGGCGCTGAAGTTGGAGCCCACACGAGGGTAAATCTGCTGATCGGTCGAGTTTCTGCTCAGACTGATTGTGTAGCTGAGGTTATGCGACTTGCCGTCGTTGAACATAAAGTAACCGTTGATCCAGTTCTTCAGGTCATAGATCTGCCAGCTGAGACCGTTGTAAAGCACGAAATAGTTGTCCGGCCACTTAAGCCTTGTACCGATTCCGGCAGAGAATCCGTAAACCTGCATAACCTTGTCATTGGACAGAAGTCCGATAGCGAGATAGGAGTCCGTCTGACGGGTATAGTAGGCCTGAAGATTCAGGGAAGTAGGCTTCTTGCCGAAGAGCCACGGCTCTGAGAATCCGAAGATCAGAGAGGTATAGTATGTTCCGTTGGTCTGGAAGCGTAACGAAAGGTTCTGCGCGTCACCAAGCGGAACAGGTCGCCAAGCGTTCTTCTCGAACATACGCTTGGTGGAGAAGTTGTTGAAGTTCACACCGACAGTCGCGACGAAAGTGTTCGCGCCCCAGCCTCCGGAGAGTTCCAGCTGGCTGGAAGGTTTCTCGGTGACATTATAGGCGATGTCCACGGTGTTATTCAGCGAATTAGGGAGGATTGAATAGCCTTTGGATGCATCCGCGATGGCCTCCGGATCAAACTGTCCCAAAGAGGCGATCTCCCTGATGGAACGCTCAAAGTCCGTCTGGCTGAACAGGTAACCAGGCCTTGTGGCCACCTGTCTGCGGACAACACGCTCGTTGGTAAGGGTGTTACCGTTGATGATGATGTTGTTGAGAGTCGCCTGCTTGCCTTCGGAAATCCTCATCTCGACATCCACGGAATCCCCTTCGATGTTCAGCTCGACAGGTGTCACATTGAAGAAGAGGTAACCGTTGTCACGATAGATCTTGGACACATCCTGGTCACCTTGCTTGCCGCCGCCCAAAAGCCTCTTCTGCATTGTCACGACATCGTAAGGATCGCCCTTGCCAATCTTCAGGACTTCGTTCAGCTGGTCGGTCGAGTAAACGGAGTTACCCGTCCAGGAAATGTTCCTGAAGTAATATTTCTTGCCCTGGTCAATCTTGAAATCGATTCCCAATCTGTCTGGTGTCACATAGTAGATGGAATCCTTCACGATCCTGGCGTCGCGGTAACCGGCCTCGTTGAGCTTGCTGATAAGGCTTATCTTGTCATTAGGATATTCCTTCTCATTGAATTTCTTGCTGCTAAAGAAGTTGTACCATTTCTTGGCCTTCGTCTTCTTCATCGAGCGGGAAAGAGCGAACTCCGAGAAGCCTTCCGTGCCGTCGAAATGGATGTCACGTATCTTCACCTTGGATCCACGGTCAACGGCGAAAGTCACCCTGATCGCGTTCTTGATGATCGAGTCCTTTTTCGTCTGCACGTCCACCTTGCAGTTCAGGAATCCCTTGTCGGCATAGAAACGCTTGATAATGTCCGTTGATGTCTTGGCCACATAGTCGGAGAACTCACCTCCGCGACGAAGGTTCAATCTCTCGTCCAGATCCTTCTGTTCGCCCTTTCTCACACCAGTGAAAAGCCATCTGGACACCCTCGGACGCTCCTTGATGCAGATCTTGAAATAGGCCGAGTCCCGGTCGGCGCTGAGATGATCAACCTCAAGGGCGACATTCTCGAAATACCTCTGCATCCAAAGCCTGGACACGATTGAGGAAAGATCGTCGCTCGGCACGGTCACCCGCAATCCTTTTTGGAGACCGGTCAGCGAAATGATCTGCTGGTCACTGAAATAATGATTTCCTTCCACAGATACTCCGCCGACATAGTACGTCTTTGGATTGTCGAAATCAACCTCAACCGGCTCGGAGGATTTCACGGATTCCTGCCCGAAAACCGGCGCGGCGGCCACGGACAAAACAAGAAAGAGCAATAGACGATATACTTTCATCGAATCAGATTTCATTGAATTTAAGGTGCAAATATACGCAATTATTTAACTTTTCCATACCTGCGGTTCCTGTGGGAATATTCTACCAACGCCTGATGGAACTCTTTTTTCCGGAAATCAGGCCACAGCGTGTCGACAAAGACGAATTCTGAATATGCCGCCTGCCACAACAGATAATTGCTTATCCTCTCCTCTCCGGAAGTGCGGATGATAAGATCAGGATCCGGAATCCCGTCCGTGACAAGATAGTGTCCAAAATCCTCTATGCCAAGCGATTCCAGACCTTGAGGATCACCGGCATATTCCTTGACCATTCTTTTCGCGGCCTGGAGTATGTCCCATTTTCCGCTGTAGCTCAAGAAGATAATCAAGGTCAAAAGAGGTTCCTTTCCAGAGGCGGAGGCAGTCAGTTCCTCAGCCTTGCGGATCGCCTCCACAAGATTGCCGTCAAGCCTTGAAAGATTTCCGAGCACACGAAAAGAAACACCCTTGGCGGCCAGCGAATCGATCTCGTCAGCGATCGACTTCATCATAAGGCTCATCAATGTGTTCACTTCGGACTCGGGGCGGTCCCAGTTCTCCTCGGAGAAGGCGAACAGGGAAAGGTACTTCACGCCTTCCTCAGCCGCGGCCTCCACGCAGGCGCGGACGCTTTCGACACCGTTGTAGTGACCGGAAACCCTTTCCAGCCCACGCTGCCGCGCCCAACGTCCGTTGCCGTCCATAATGATGGAGACGTGAGCAGGTATATTCTTAATTTCGTTCATATTCCTAATTATTGCTCGCCGTTGT
The DNA here is from genome assembly GCA_963596515.1 of bacterium. GTDB lineage: Bacteria > Bacteroidota > Bacteroidia > Bacteroidales > UBA932 > Cryptobacteroides. Next base: position 34,293 of record CAVBMN010000006.1, on the reverse strand, counting down.
TCCGGATATCCTCGCCCCAGAACAGTTTTGTGGTCAGAGCCTTTATAAAGCTGGTGTTTTCAAGACGAACCCTTTTTAGCGAAAACTGTGCCACCATAACATCCAGTCTGACGGAAGGCTTGACCAGATGGTTCCTGTTGTCCATTGAAAGCATCACGTTCCCGTCGCGCGAACGCATAGAGACAGAGACCTTTGTAGTGTCAGGTACGACCAACGGCCTCGCGTTCAGATTGTGAGGTGCTATCGGGGCGATGATCAACACCTTGGACTCCGGAGCGCAAATCGGTCCTCCCACACTCAATGAATATGCCGTGGACCCTGAGCTGGTGGCCACCAGAAGCCCGTCAGCCCAGTATGTCGGCAAAGGATGGCTGTCAATGGTCACATCTATTCCAAGAAGGGCCGCCCCGGAACGATGCACGGACACCTCATTCAAAGTATAAGGCCAGAATGTCTGGTCAGAGTCCAGATCCCCGTGAACGGAGGTCCTGAGAAGTTCCCGGTCCTCGATATACCAGCCTCCAGACAGAAGCGCGTCACAGGCTTCTTCGGGACTATATTCAGAAAGGAATCCAAGCCGTCCCAGATTGACTCCGATGACAGGTATTCCCGTTTCTCCGACGCACTGGGATGCGGAAAGGAATGTCCCGTCGCCGCCGACGCTCATCACCAGATCAGTGCCGGGAAGGATATCGCCGCCATCATTGATCTCATACAAGGCAAACGCCTTCCTCTCAAGCCGTTCAAGCATTGAGGAAAGCCTCTCGTCGCGCAATGCGCCACCTTCTCTGGAATACAGTGCTATCTTCATAGCGGTTACCTTGCAAGCAATCAAAATTCAAAAATAGCACAATTCTGATTAAAACTGAACAGAAATCATTATTTTTGTGTGATTATATTAATGATGAATATGACCAGACTTAGTGTAAACATCAACAAGATCGCCACCATCCGCAACGCTCGCGGCGGGAATATGCCCGATGTGGAAAAGGCGGCGACAGACTGTGAAAGATTCGGTGCGGAGGGAATCACCGTGCACCCGAGACCGGACGAAAGGCACATCAGGTATTCTGACGTGAGAGCCATCAGGCCTACGATCACGACGGAGTTCAACATAGAAGGCAATCCTATCCCAAGTTTCGTGGACCTTGTGATGGAAGTTGTTCCGGATCAGGTGACGTTGGTTCCGGACGCGCACGACGCGATCACATCCAACGCAGGTTGGGACACAATAGCGAACAAGGAGTTCCTTACGGACATCTGCGCCACATTCAAGAGCAAGGGGATCCGCACTTCCATATTCATAGATCCTTCTCCCGCTATGGCGGAAGGGGCCAAGGCCTGCGGCTGCGACAGGGTCGAGCTTTACACCGCCGACTATGCCGCTATGTACCCCGTCGGTCCGGAGAAAGCGATCGCACCATACCTTGAGACCGCGAAGGCAGTGAGGGAGCTTGGCTTGGGATTGAACGCCGGACACGACCTCAGTCTGGAGAATCTTGAATATTTCATCAGGACAATCCCTTGGACGGACGAGGTTTCAATAGGCCACGCCATCATCTGTGACGCGCTTTATATGGGGTTGGAAAAAACAATACAGGCCTATCTGTCCAAGATTAAGATTTTTTAGTTATTTTTGTAATCTTGAATATAATTTTTAACGATACAATAAAATGAAACAGACACCACTGATCATCAGCGTCATAGCCCTTGTTGCTGTGGCCGCACTCGGAATCATCCAGCTCACGTCAAACGGCAACGGCAAGAAGAAAACCGCTGCCGGTGAAGTAGTTGAAGCCACAGCACAGCCTGGATCCATCGTTTGGTTCGACCTTGACAGAGTACTCAACGAGTACGATATGGCCAACGACCTCAGATCCGTTGTGGAGACCAAGGTACAGGGCATCCAGGAGGAGATCAACAGAAGAGGCAACAAACTCCAGAGCGATGTCAACAAGTTCCAGTCAGACCTCGACAAGGGACTTCTCGTGCGCTCGGTGGCCGAACAGAGAAACCTCAAGCTTCAGGAGCAGCAGAACAACTTCAACAACTATGCGGCGCAGAAGCAGCAGGAGATCGCCGAGGAGCAGCAGGTTATGATGAACCAGATCGGTGACGCGATCAAGACTTTCCTCGACAAGTTCAACGAGGAACACAAGTACGCTATGATCATCGCCACGCAGGGCAGTGTCCTCCCGGCCCCGGTTGCCACCGGAGATCCGGATCTTGACGTGACCGACGCCATTCTTTCCGGACTCAACGACGAGTACGTGCAGAGCAAGGGTAAGGGCAAACCGGCCGCTGCCGCTGCCGACACTGACGAAACCAAAGCCGAATAAACTTTGAGAATCGCTCTCCTGTCGTGCTTCTACCCTTTCAGAGGAGGGATTTCTCAGTTCAACGCAAGTCTTTACTTGGAACTGGGGAAAAGCCACACTGTCAAAGCGTTCAATTTTAAAAGACAGTATCCGGAATTCCTTTTTCCGGGAAAGACGCAATACGTCACAAAGGATGATGACGCCGTACCCATCGAGAGCGAGTCTCTGTTGGATACGGCCAATCCTTTTACGTATTGGCGGACCTACAGGGCAGTCCGAGACTGGAAACCTGATGTGGTTGTCATCAGTTACTGGATGTCCTACTTCGGACCTTCGCTCGGATTCATAGCCCGCAGGCTCAAAAAACATTGCAAGGTCATCTCAGTCCTTCACAATGTGATACCGCACGAGCCTAAGTTCTTTGACGCGCCGTTGACAAAGTATTTTCTGTCCGGGTGCTCCGGAAATGTGACCCTTTGCGACGAAGTCGCCGAAGATTTGCGCAGACTCTCGCCAAAGGCATTGAACATCACGCTTTTCCATCCGATTTACACTCACTTCGGAGAGAAGCTTCCACGTGAGGAGGCCGAAAACCTGCTTGGCCTCAGGCACGGGAAGAAGAACCTGCTGTTCTTCGGACTGATCCGTGAATACAAAGGCCTCGACATCCTGCTGGATGCCTTCGGAAGACTGGACGACAGCTACCAACTGATTGTTGCCGGTGAGCCATACGGCTCGTTCGACAAATACCAGAGAATAATCGAATCCTCTCCGGCCAAGGACAGAATCCGGTTGTTCACCCATTACATAAAAGACTCTGAGGTCAAGGACTATTTCTCGGTGGCAGACCTTGCCGTATTGCCTTACAGATCAGCCACACAAAGCGGAATCAGCGCCATCGCGTACCACTTCGAGGTTCCGATGGTGGTCACCGATGTGGGAGGACTTCGCCAGGCGATCGGAGACTGCGGCACGGGACTTGTCGCACAGAAGGCGGACTCAGAATGTATCGTGAAGGAGATAGAGACCTATTTTTCCGACACGAACATCAAGACACTCTGCGTCAACTCCATCAGGGCCGAGAAAGAAAGGCTGTCCTGGAAGACGTTCTGCAGGCGGCTGTTGGAGTTTTCCGATAACTTGTATAAAAGACAATGAACCGATACTTGACTGCACTCGCGGCCTCACTATGCCTGACGGCCGCATTCCAGTCCGGAGCGTCAGCTCAGGACTATGCGACTCCACAGGTGGTGGTGTCAGCGGATAAGGTACGCTACGGCGGCAAAATCTTTTACACTCACGTTGTGCAGGGACGCCAGACCCTGTACTCTATCAGCAAGGCGTACAACGTCACCATACAGGAGATCTACGATGCCAACCCTACCTTGCATCTTGAGACGGAAGGCCTCAAGAAAGACCAGATCATTCTTATCCCGATAAAGGAAGGAGTAACCGGAAAAGAGCGGAAGGAGGATAAGGAACCTGCGGTGAACACAAAGGTGGAGGCAACATCCGTGAATGTTGAGGCTCAAGCTACACGGAAAGAGGACGGCTCCGAGGAATATTTCACCCACAGGGTCAAATGGTTCGAGGACCTTACCTCCATCGCAAGGAAATATATGGTCTCCAAAGAGTCCATAATGAATATAAACGGGATGACTTCGGAGAAGCTAAAACGCAAGGATGTGATCAAGATACCGAGGAATCCTGAAAAATGGGAGAATCGCGATGCCGCTGCCGCCAAAAACTCCGCGATAGCCTCAACTGGTCAGACTGACGTGAAACAGGAGGAAAATGTCGAGGAAAAGCCTGCGGACAGCTGGTTTGACAAGATATTCAAGCCGAAGCGTGAGGTTGAGATTTCCCTGCTGCTGCCGTTCAAGGCATCCCAGAAGGCTGACCCGCAGATGATGGATTTCTACAGCGGTGCCCTGCTTGCGGCGAAGGATCTTGGCAAGGACGGTGTCGAGGTCAATCTGAACGTGTACGATGTCACCGGTGGCACTATACCGGTCACCGAGGAAAGATTCGCGCAAAGCGACTTTGTCATCGGTCCCGTCTCCAATTCCGACATAGCCAGAACTGTGAACGCCTGCAAGGGCAAGTCCTGGATCGTCTCCCCTCTCGACCCAAAGGCCGAGGCATTGGCGGACACAATTCCGAACGTCATACAGGCTCCTGCGCCGACAAGCGCACAGATAAAGGATATGGTAAAATGGGTCCGCTCCGATCTGAGCGCTTCGGACAAAGTCCTTCTTATCTCACAGAAAGGAGCATCGACCAGCGGCTACCCGATGGAAGTCATCAACGAGGTGAACCACTCCGGCCTGCAGCACAACAACTTCTCGTTCAATATCCTGGAAGGAAGATCGATTATGGGCAGGCTTGCCGGACTTATGACGGGAACCGGCACCAACAGGGTGATCATAGCATCGGACAGCAAGGCGTTCGTCATTGAGGTCGTCAGGCTTCTGTACCTTGTCTCCAGCCAGAAGAAGGACATCGTCCTCTACAGCACATCAAGGCTCAGGACATACGATGAGATTGACATTGAACAGCTCCACAGCCTCAACCTTCACGCAAGCGTGTCCTATTTCGTGGACTATGACTCAAAGGACGTGCAGGAATTCCTGATGAAGTACAGAGCCCTGTACAACACGGAGCCAAGCCGATCAGCATTCCAAGGCTACGACCTGATGAACTACTTCTCGACATTGGGCACGAACCAGAATTGGAACAGGGATGGTCTCGGAAAGACCGAAGGCAAAGGACTCCAGTCGGATTTCCACCTCACACAGACAGGCCGTGGCGGCTACGTGAACAATGCTGTACGCAGGATTGTTTACGAACAAGACTACTCTGTCGTAAAAGTCAAATAGAGGAAAGAAGAGACTTCGCGTTTTCTATGGCGGCGGCAGTGATACTGCTGCCGCTTAACATTCTGGCGATCTCCATCACACGGTTCTGTCCTGTTATAGACTTAACTGAAGTCGTGGCCTTGCCAAGCACATCATATTCCTTTTCAACCAGATAGTGAGCGTTTCCCTTGGCGGCGACCTGCGGAAGATGGGTTATGGCGAAGACCTGCATATCCTTGCCCATCGAACAGATCATCTGTCCCATCTTGTCAGCGACACTGCCGGACACACCTGTGTCAATCTCATCGAATATGAGCGTCGGCATATTCACAAACTTCGCCATCATAGCCTTGAGACACAACATCAGACGGGACATCTCACCTCCCGAGGCGCACTTGGCGACATCGACAGGATTGGTTCCGGACGCGGAAAACAGGAACCTGACCGCATCAGAGCCCGATGCGGACAACGGAGCCTCGGACAATTCAACTTTGAATATGGCGTAGTCCATCTCAAGTGAGCGGACGGACTCTGTGATCGCTTTTGAAAACGGCCCGGAAGCCTTTGTTCTGGCCTCGTGAAGACGATGTGATATGGTCTCGATTGTTTTCTTTTCCGCCGCGATCATATTCCAAAGCTCATCCTTGCGGGCTTCAAGAGCGGTGGAGTCGAAAAGTGACTCGGAAAGAGCATCCCTCTTCTCTATCAATTCAGCAATAGACGAAGCGGAGTATCCCTTCATCAAGTCGTATAGAAGCGAAAGGCGGTCATCCACAGCCTCAAGCCTCTCCTGAGAAAGTTCTGTACGGGAATTGATTGCAGAGACATCATCCAGGATATCATCCAGCTCAGTGCGGGCGGAATCCACACGCCCGGCCAGCGCGGCAGCCTCGGGAACAAATCTCGCAACCTTTTCCAACATCTTCTGAGCCTCTTTCAAGGCGGATGACAACGGCATCGACTCCGAATTAGGATCAGACGGATCGAACATCTCCTCCACACCGCCAAGGTTCTCCTTTATCTCCTCCGCATTGGCGAGCTGCTTTTGCTCCGCCTCCAGCGATTCGATCTCACCGTCCAGAAGACGAGCGTCCTCAAGCCTCTGGTAACGAGCTTTGATATATTCCTTCTCCTCGCTTAATTGTGCCAGTCTGGCCGAGACTTCTGAATATTCCTTCTCAAGAGCCTTGAAAGACCTGTAGGATCTGGCGCAGTCCTCCAGCAAAGCCTCGTTGCCGGCGAAGTGATCCAGCATCGACAGCTGGAAAGATTTGTCGGACAGAAGAAGCGTCTGATGCTGGGAATGGATGTCCACAAGACGGGACGAGATGCTTTGAAGCACCTGCACGCTCACAGGAGAATCGTTGATGAAAGAACGAGAGCGTCCCGAACGGTTCACTACACGTCGGACAATCAGCTCATCATCGGATGAATCCACGTCATTCCCATCAAGGATTCCCCTTAGTTCCACATCCGAGGACGGAACCTTGAAAACCGCCTCGACAACACAGCTGTCTGCCTCTCCGCTTATCACGGAAGCGTCAGCCTTGGCCCCGAGAAGCAGGGAAAGGGCACCAAGCAGGATTGACTTGCCTGCGCCGGTCTGACCGGATATAATAATCAGACCCTCTGGGAAATCGACATCCAGAGAGTCTATCAAAACGTAATTTCTTATCTGCAGGGACTTAAGCATCGCCCCGGGAATTATTCAGCGTCAGAAATATTCTCCTTTGCGGAACGGGCGGAAGCGTCTTCCTCTCCGACTGTTCCCGCCATTCTATAGTAGAGTTCACCGTCCTCGAATTCCGAGATGGCGATAAGATCCGGCTTAGGAAGTTTCTCGTAATATTTAGAGATCTCTATCTGTTCCCTGTTCTCGAAAACCTCATCCATCGTGTCACGATCGGTACGGAAGTCCTCAAGTTTCTTTGCGAGTTCCTTCTTCTCGGCCAAGGCGATCTGATTGGCCCTCTTGTAAAGGAGAACCACGGTCTCATAGATGTTGCCGGTCGGCTCGGCGAGATACTTGATGTCCCTGGTGATTGTGTTTGTAGGGACTTTCTTCTTAATGTCCATATTCAAAAAAAATTCTTTGTCTATAAATTTTACGAGGCTGGTTGCTCGGATTGTTTCAATATTTTCTTTCTGTCCCTTTCGAAGTCCTTTTCCTTCACACCGAGATCCTCATCGGCTCCGGAATAGCGGCCCAAAGCCTTCTGGGCACGGCGATAAAGCACATCCAGCTCTTTTCTGTAAAGGGAATCCGGCAACTCGCCGATAAAATTATAGTAATCATCCACAAATATCAGATAGCGCTCTTTCTGCTTGCTCTCAACGCTAAGGGAAGCATATTTATAAGAGGACTTGGCGATGTAGTAAAGAATATCCTCGCGGTAGATGTTCTCGGCATCGTCCTTCAGAATGTTCTTGAACGCCACACGGGAGGATTTGTAGTCCTCCATCTTGTAGTAGAGCCTGGCGTTCTCATAAGCCTTTTTGTCAAGCCGGTCATTGAGTTCCTTAAGCATCTTGTGGCAGATGGCGTTGTGTGTGTTGCCGGGATTCTCGACAATATACTGGCTGATGACACTTATGGCATTGTGGGTAGGAACCTGGTCCAGCTCATAACGCAAAGTCGAACGATAAAGGCAATCAATCCTAAGGAATGAGGCCTCTTCGGCGAACGGGCTGCGAGGGAAATTCGTGATGAATTTCGTGAAGTTCGTCTCGGCTGTGTAATAATCCTTGAAACGGTAGTTGCTCAGGCCCCAATAGTACTGCACGGTGTCATCCCTGTCCGTTCCGCTGGTCAGGACGGCAAGGGACTCGAACAGCTGGGCGGCCTTGTTGTATTTGCCGTTGTTAAAGTAGTCAAAAGCCGCGGCGTACTTCGCATCGACATCGTTACCGTTCAGAAGCGCCTCATATTCAGACTTGCAGGACTGAAGCGACACGGTGGCGACGAGGGTCACGGCCAGGAATCTCAAAGTTGTCTTTATCATAATCTCAATAAATCATCAGTGCGACAAAAGGTATTTCTCCACCTCCAGCGCGGCGCGGCATCCGGAAGCGGCGGCTGTGATGGCCTGCCTGAACCTCGGATCCTGAACATCCCCCGCGGCGAACACTCCCTCGACATTGGTCTCGGAAGTCTTGCCTTTGGTGATGATGTAGCCGTTCTCATCCGTCTCCACATATTTCTTGAATATGTCCGAGTTAGGATGATGCCCGATAGCCAGGAAAAATCCGTCGACCTTGACATCAAAAACCTTACCATCCTTGCCCTTCAGACGAACGCCGGTCACACCGGACTCATCTCCAAGCACTTCCTCGGTGTTGCAATTCCAGAGAACCTCGATGTTCGGGGTGTTCCGAACCCTCTCCTGCATCGCGACGGAAGCCCTGAAGACATCCCTGCGTACAATCATATAGACCTTCTTGCAAAGGTTGGCGAGATAGGTGGCCTCCTCGCAGGCCGTGTCACCGCCTCCGACTACAGCCACATCTTTCTTCCTATAGAAGAAACCGTCACAGGTAGCGCAGGCGCTCACGCCCATTCCCCTGAATTTCCGCTCTGACGGAAGGCCAAGGTACTTGGCAGCGGCACCTGTCGCAATGATGACCGCATCAGCCTCCAATTCAGTCTCTCCGTCAATGGTCACACGGAAAGGCTTACCGGAAAAATCAACACCGGTCACGACTCCCCTCCTGATGTCCGCGCCGAGACGCTGGGCCTGGGCACGCATTCCGTCCATCAGCTGATTGGCATCTACACCTTCCGGGAATCCCGGGAAGTTCTCGACCACCGTAGTAGTCGTCAACTGGCCGCCAGGTTCCATTCCTTCGTAAAGAACGGGACTAAGAGCGGCCCTGGAAGCGTAGATGGCGGCGGTATAGCCGGCCGGACCGCCTCCTATGATAAGGCATCTGATTCTTTCCATATCCTTTGTTTCAATCTTAACTTACAAATATAGCCATAATTCGTGATTAGTCAAGCGATAAGTTCACCCTCAATCCAAGTATTTCCGGTGTTTTCTTTTTGCGATTAGATGTTGTTTATTAGAATTTATCTAAATTTGCATTCCGTAAGCGAAAGAACACATTGATAAAAATCAGGAATTCAAATTTTAATGGAAAGAAACAACAAGGCTCCCACAACCGAAGACTTCCGTGAGTTGCTCAGAAAAAACGGACTGAAAGTGACACCGCAAAGAATAGCGGTGCACGAGGCGATGCTCAAGCTTGGACACGCCTGTGCGGATATGGTGACGGCGGAAATCCTGGCCGCAAAAAAGGCGAAGGTCACTGTCGCCTCGGTTTACAACATTCTGACCCAGCTTTCTCTTCTTGGAATATACCACCACAGGATGAGCGAGAACAACAAGATGTACTTTGATGTCAACACATTCAAGCATTTCCATCTTTACGACACCGTAAACCATTCATTCTCGGATGTGATTGACGACGAACTCTATCAGCAGATCGAGGACAAGCTTATCGGCCGCAGATTCAAAGGCTACAAGATCGACGGGATCGATGTGCAGATTCTGGCACACCCTTCCGTGAAACAGAAAAAATAAAGGCTCACGGAGCCGGGGCGGTCGAAGTGCCTAGTGCGAGTGGTCACCTCGACCGGATCGGTGGCCAAACAAAAAAAACGGTCACTTCGATAAACTCAGTGACCGTTTTTTGATGGGGTGCGATGTGGGGCTCGAACCCACGACACCCAGAACCACAATCTGGTGCTCTACCAACTGAACTAATCGCACCGTGTTAGAGATTGCAAAGATACAAAGAAAATTCATAGTTGCAAGCGTTTCCGAAGAATATTTTCTTAAAAGATTATCCAATCCACAAATATTCCAGTCCATATTGCTATATTTGCACTATGCGGAAAATTCTGACATTCGGGTTGTTCCTACTCATTATCTGCACTTCGGCGGCACAAAACCACCGGGCGGGATTTTCTGTAAGGCTGGACAACGCCGATAAGCTTAGCATCAAAGGACTGGATATTCCGCGCCCCATATACGAAGATCCGGACACTGTCCGCATCATAATTATGGGAGATATGATGATGCACCGTGACCAGATCTGCAACGCCAGAAAGGATGAGGACACCTACGACTTCTCGCTATGCTTTCCCAAGGTCGAGCGTCTGATAAAAGGGGCAGACATAGCGGTGGCTAATATGGAGTTCACACTCGCCGGGAAACCTTACACGGGATACCCTTGTTTCTCAGCTCCGGACAGCTACGCTGAAAGCATTGCGGAGAGTGGCGTGAACATATTCCTGACAGCCAACAATCATATTCTTGACAAAGGCAGGAAAGGGGTGGCGAGGACTCTGGAGGCATATTCAAAGATGGAAGAGGAAGGGCGCGTCAGGCACACGGGAACATCGGTTTCAGCGGCGGATGACTCGCTTCGTTTCCCGCTGCGGCTCGTGTCAAAAGGCATCAGGATCGCCCTCATCAACTTCACTTACGGGACGAACAGCCGCATCCGGGAGGACTTTCCAAAAGTGCACAGGGCCGACACCGGGGAAATCGCGGCCGCGATCAGAAGATCCAGGGAAACCGGAGCCGATTTCATCATAGCCCTGCCACATTGGGGCTATGAATATGTCCTCAGACATTCAGCCTCACAAGGCCGGTTGGCGCGTTGGTTGGCGGAAAAAGGCTGCGACGCTGTCATCGGAGCGCACCCGCACGTGCTTCAGGACACAGAGACGCTAACAATAGCCAATGAGAGCGGAATAGGTGTGAGGCAGGTGCCAGTGGTATATTCATTGGGAAATTTCATCTCGAATATGAGCGCGCCGAACACCCAGGTCGGGATGATGGTGACACTGCTGCTGACAAAGGACCGTTTCGGAGAAAAGAATATGCTCGATCCGCAACTTACGCTGACCTGGTGCTCCCGGCCAGGGCATCTGACCGGCGGGTACACCACAATTCCGATCAAGGAATATATCGGAAAGCGTGACTTGTGGCGCAACCCTTGGGACTACGACAAGATGATAGCCTCCTACGAGAGGGTAAAGAAAGAAACCGGAATTATTGATTGATAATGAAGAAGACAATCACATTAGATTCGATCGACCCCATCGAGATCTTCGGGGCCGGAAATAAGATTCTCGAAGAGTTCTGCTCCTATTTTCACGGACTTAAGGTTGTCGCGAGAGGCAACGAAATCCATTTAGACGGCAAGGAGAACGACATACAGGAATTCAGCCAGAAATTCGCCGAGCTGATCGAGCGGAGGATGCACAAGATGAGCCTCACGGCCTTTGACGTGGAGGACATCTTCGACGGGGAGAACTCACCCAACAACTTCAAGCTCAACGGCGAGGCCATCATCGTCCACAGTACGGACGGGAAACCGATCAAGGCCCGCAACAAGACCCAGCAGGAGATGGTCAAGGCCTATTTCGAGAACGATCTCGTCTTCGCCATCGGACCGGCTGGAACCGGCAAGACCTACATAGCGATAGCCTTGGCTGTCAGGGCTTTGAAGAACCGCGAGATAAAACGGATCATCCTCACCCGCCCTGCCGTCGAGGCCGGAGAACGGTTAGGATTTCTGCCCGGAGACCTTAAAGACAAACTGGATCCGTACCTCCAGCCACTGTACGACGCTTTAGGCGATATGATCCCGCCCAAGAGACTGCAAGAGTTCATCGAGGAGGGGACGATCCAGATCGCCCCGCTGGCCTATATGCGTGGCCGCACATTGGATCGTGCCTGCGTGATACTGGACGAGTCCCAGAACACGAATCTGTCACAGCTCAAGATGTTCCTGACCCGAATGGGCGTAAACGCCAAGTTCATCGTGACCGGTGACGCGACGCAGGTCGATCTCCCCCGCCGTGAGGATTCCGGCTTGCTGAAAGGCATAAGCCTACTGAAGAACATCAAGGGAGTCAGTACAATCTTCTTCACCAATGAGGACATCGTCCGCCATCCGCTTGTCAGCAAGATCGTCAAGGCGTTCGACCGCAAGGAGGCAGAAGAGGACACCGAGATATCAGAGAACAGTCCGGAAAGAGATTAAGGAGACCCGTGGTAAGCAACACACTTACTATCAATCATTAAAACAATTGCCTCCCGTCGGATTCGACGGGAGGCAATTTCGTTATTCATTGGTTGTCTGCGTTTTACGCCCCACGCTTTCGGGAGCTATAAGCGCTGACAAAAATTCATTAGTTGTTCAAAACGGCGTTGTACTTCTCGTAGCCGGCCTGATACTTAGGATCCTGGTCGCGGAAACGATAGTAGATCTGCTTGAGGTACTCGGCGATGGTTGACTTGATGGCGGCATCCTCGCAGACAACATAGGCCTGCTCGAACGGATCAATGCACTTCTTGAGGGTAACCTCAAAATCCTGTACGAGAGCCATATACTTGGCATCGTCAAGTTCGTTCTGAGCTTTCTCCTGAAGTTCGAGAGCCTTGTCATAGTACATCTGACCCTTTCCGATGTAGGCGAAGACGTACTTAGGATCTTTGGCGGCGGACTCGTCATAAGCCTTGGCAGCTTTGTCAAGATCACCGAGCTGCTTGTAGGCCTGTCCCTCGACATAGTAGAGGGAAGCGTTGTCCGGAGACGTTGTCTTTGCCTGCTGGAGAAGTTCGAACAGCCTGTCAGTACCCTCACCACTTGTCATATAGTAATTGATGAGACCGAAGACAATGCTCTCGCTGGTAGGGAATTTCTGGAAGCCCTGCTCAAGGTAATCCTTGGCGGCAGTCTTGCCGGTGCTGGTGGTGTCGATGTGTGAGACGCAGTCTGAAAGCTTGGCGTAAACCTCACCGTTATCACCATAGTAGCCATAACCAAGACACTTGTCGAACATATCCTTAGCCTTGGAGAAATTTCCTGTGTTCCAGGATGTGAAAGCGGCGTTGTACAGGGAATTGGTGTCGATCTGCGCATAAGGCTTCTGGGCGGCAGCCTCATAGGCGGCCTCGAAGAATTCCTCAGCCTTCTTCACGTCACCAAGCGTGTAAGCGTTGTAGGCTTCCTGGTTCAGTTTCTCGGTGATAGCCTTGATTCCGGCGCTGATGTCCTTGTCCTTGCTGTGCTTCTCATCAAGCTCGTAAGCCTTCTTGTAAGCCTCAAGAGCCTTAGGAAGAGCGTTCTCCACAACTGGCTTCACGACCTCGATCACAGAAAGTTGGCCATTGGCGTTGAAATAGAGATTCTTGTTCTCGTAGATCTGCTTGGTGTACTGAGCGCCGTTAAGGGTGACAGTCTCCACGGATGTAGGTTTCTCTCCTGCCATTGAAAGCTGGAGGGCGTTCATATCCGCGCCAAGCCAAACATTTCCGGCCGGTGCGCTGTAAGCGTCCACATAAGTCTGGGCGAGCTTCATCCAGGTGGCCACCTTGGTAGCCTTCTTCTCGTTCTGGGAAGCGGCAAGGGCACTCTCGACCGCCTTGGCGGCAGAGTTCACGTTAGACTGGGCATCCGCTACCTGGAAGGAAGCGAGCAATGCCAAAACAATCAATGTCTTTTTCATCTGATTATCGGTATTTAGTTGTTTCTAAATCTATTCCTGAGGTGCCTCGGTACTCTCCTCGGCAGCCTGCTGTTCCTCATCACCACCCTTCTCGACAGTCGAGATGGCCGCGATCGAGTCACCGTTTTTGATGTTGATCAGCTTCACACCCTGGGTCGCCCTGCCGGCCACTCTGATGTCGGAGACTGCCATCCTGATGGTGAGACCGGACTTCTCAATGATCATCAGATCATTGTTCTCGGTCACGTTCTTGATGGCGATCAGCTTGCCGGTCTTCTCGGTGATGCTGATGGTCTTCACACCCTTTCCTCCCCTCTTGGTAATCCTGTACTCATCAAAATCAGTCCTCTTACCGAATCCGTTCTCGCTCACGACAAGCACTGTGTGTGCGGAAGAGTCCTCAGCCTTAGGATCATAGTTGATCGCTCCAATGACCTCATCATCGTCTTCAATATTGATGCCACGGACTCCGGTGGAATTTCTTCCCATAGGACGGGCATCCGTCTCATCGAAGCGGCAACAGCGTCCCTCACGGGCTGCGATGAATATCTCCTCGCTGCCGTTGGTCAGCAAAGCCTCGACAAGTTCGTCACCCTCACGCAGGTTGACGGCGTTCACGCCGGCTGTCCTTGGATGTGAATATGCCTCCAGGGATGTCTTCTTGATGATACCCCTTTTGGTGATGAGCACGATGTTGTTGCCGTTGACATATTCAGGATCCTTAAGGGTCTTGACGTTGATGTACGCAAGGATCTTGTCGTCCGGGATGCTGAGCACATTCTGGATGGCGCGGCCCTTCGAGGCTCTTGAGCCTTCCGGAATCTCATAGACCTTGAGCCAGTAGCAGCGTCCGGTCTGGGTGAACAGCAGCATCGTGGAGTGCATATTCGCGATGTAGATGTGGTCTATGAAGTCCTCATCCCTTGTCGCGCTGCCCTTCATTCCGACACCGCCGCGGGCCTGGGTGCGATATTCAGTCAAAGGAGTCCTCTTGATGTAGCCAAGGTGGGAGATCGTAATGACCATATCCTCATCGGCGTAGAAGTCCTCCGGGTTGAATTCCTCGGCAGAAGGACGGATCTCGGTTCTTCTAGGATCGGCGTATTTGTTCTTGAGCTCGATGGTCTCAGCCTTGATGACCTTCATCTGCTCCTCAACGCTGCCGAGAATCTCGTTGCAGCGGGCGATGAACTTCTCAAGCTCGTCATATTCAGCCTGAAGCTTCTCCCTTTCCAGTCCGGTCAGCTGACGGAGCCTCATCTCGACAATGGCTGTCGCCTGGGCGTCCGTGAACTCGAAACGTGAGATCAACTCGGTCTTGGCCTCGTCAACATTGCTTGAATGTCTGATGATGTGGATGATCTCGTCGATGACATCAATGGCCTTCAGCAGACCTTCGAGGATGTGGGCCCTCTTCTGGGCTTTGTCCAGCTCGAACTTGGTCCTGCGGACGATGACATCGTGGCGGAAATCCACGAAGTTCGCGATCATATCCTTGAGAGACAGCGTCCTTGGGCGGCCCTTGACAAGGGCGACATTGTTGAACGCGAAGCTGGACTGAAGCTGGGTGTACTTGAACAAGGTGTTGAGCACAACATTTGAGTTGCTGCCCTGCTTGACCCTGATGACGACGCGGACACCCTCGCGGGAACTCTCGTCGTTGATGTAGGTGATACCCTCAATCTTCTTGTCCTCGACCATCTGACCGATCTTCTCGATCATCTCTTTCTTGTTGACCATATAAGGGATCTCGGTCACGACGATGGTCTCACGGCCGTTGTCGGCGACCTCGATCTCGGTCCTGGCGCGCACCACGACCTTTCCGCGGCCGGTCTCATAGGCCTCCTTGATTCCGCTGACACCCATTATGATGCCTCCGGTCGGGAAGTCCGGGCCCTTGATGTGCTGCATCAGGCCGTCTGTGTCGATGTCCGGATTGTCGATGTAGGCGCAGATAGCGTCACAGCACTCGCCCAGATTGTGCGGTGCCATATTCGTGGCCATTCCGACAGCGATACCTGATGATCCGTTAAGCAGAAGCAGCGGTGCCTTTGTAGGCAGCACAGTAGGCTCCTCCTCGGTGTCGTCGAAGTTAAGGGTCATATCCACAGTGTTCTTGTCGATGTCGGCAAGAACATCATCTGTCATCTTCTGAAGCTTCGCCTCGGTGTACCTCATAGCGGCGACAGGGTCACCATCCATTGATCCGAAGTTGCCCTGACCGAAAATCATAGGGTAACGCTGGTTCCAAGGCTGCGCGAGCCTGGCGAGAGCGTCATAGACACTGGAGTCGCCGTGCGGATGGTACTTACCGAGCACCTCGCCGACAATCTTGGCGCACTTACGTGTCGGTCCCGAATATGACAGGCCGAGGCCGTCCATTCCGAACAGAACCCTCCTCTGCACAGGCTTCAGACCATCCCTGACATCAGGCAACGCACGCGAGACGATTACGGACATCGAATAGTCGATGTACGCGGTGCGCATCTCGTGGTCAATCTCAACCGGTTCGATGATGCCGGTCTGGCCTTCTTCTTTCTTTTCCTCAATATCCATATTCCGATGTTGAATACATTATAGTTAAACACGCAAAATTAGTAAAAAAAACCGAGAGAGACAACAGTGGTCCGAGCCACGGTTCCCGGCGAAAAACATTTCAGCGCTTGTACCGCATTTTGGCACAAGCAAACCCTACCTTTGCATCAGAAACAAAAAACACAATGTTATGAGAAACACTGAATATAATCTCGAAAAGCTCGCCTCAATGATCTCATCAGAATCATCGTTCACAGCCCTTATGGAGATAATGGGCGATATGGGACTGGAATTCGAGGGGGCCGTCAAGAACACATAATTACTTGAGAGCCAACTCTGTCTCCAATTCTTTCAAGGACACGAGGGTGTTCTCCTTGTCAGCGGTAAGCCCGACCTGGAGAGCCATGAGCCCGGACGAGCCCTTCTTTCTCCGTCCTTGAAGAATCCTGTCGGAAATGATGAACTCCGACACCGGATCCTCCACATATTTCATCACGGCCCTCTTCAGCGGCCTTGCGCCGAAAGCCGGATCGAAGCCGGCATCAGCGATGAAACGCTTGGCGGAAGGTGTGAACACCAATTTGTAGCCAGCCTCCTCAGCTCTGGTTCTGAGATCCTTCAACTCGATGTCGATGATCTTCTCGATGTCCTCCTTGGTCAATGCGTTGAAGAATATTCTTTCATCCACCCTGTTAATGAACTCCGGCGGGAAAGATTTCTTGATGGCCTTCTCCAAAACACTCTGCCGGTTCTTCGAGACACTCTTCCCGGAAGTAGCGAAGCCTACCCCGCTGCCATATTCATCAAGCTCGCGGCTGCCGACGTTAGAGGTCATTATGACGATGGTGTTCCTGAAACTCACGACGCGACCGTTGCTGTCGGTCAGGCGGCCTTCGTCAAGCACCTGAAGCAGAATGTTGAATATGTCAGGATGGGCCTTTTCGATCTCATCCAGCAGCACGACACAATAAGGTTTTCTGCGGACGCGCTCGCTAAGCTGCCCGCCCTCCTCATAGCCGACATAGCCTGGAGGCGCTCCGACAAGACGGGACACGGTGAATTTCTCCATATATTCACTCATATCGATTCTGACCATATTCTCTTGAGAGTCAAAAAGATATTCAGCGAGACATTTAGCAAGTTGGGTCTTGCCGACACCGGTAGGGCCGAAGAAAAGGAAAGTGCCAATCGGGCGGTTCGGATCCTTCAGGCCGGCCCGGTTTCTTTGTATCGCCCGTACTACTTTCTCGATGGCTTCATCCTGACCTATGATCCAGCTTTGGAGACGGCCTTTCATCTTCATTATCCGGTTGCCCTCGGACTCGGCCACCTTGTTGACAGGGATTCCGGTCATCTTGGAGACTACCGTGGCGATGTCATCGGCATCGACGACGTTACCGTTCCTTTTGTTTTTCGCCAGATTAAGGCGAACCATCGATCCAGCCTCGTCCAGAGCGTCTATCGCCTTGTCCGGCAAAGACTTGTCAGTAATATAACGATCCGTCAGACGGACGCAAGCCTCAATGGCATCATCGCTGTATGTCACATTGTGGAAAGACTCATAATTCGGCTTCAAGTTCTCCAGAATCGTGATGGACTGCTGAATGTCAGTCGGCTCCACGACAATCTTCTGGAATCTCCGGTCAAGGGCACCATCCTTCTCCACGATCTTGGCGAACTCGTCCATAGTCGTCGCCCCGATGCACTGGAGTTCACCGTGCGCCAAAGCCGGTTTAAGGATGTTGGCCGCGTCAAGACTTCCCTGCGCCCCGCCAGCACCGACTATCGTGTGGAACTCGTCGATGAACAGAATGATGTCCGGATTGGAACTTGCCTCCTTAATGATGGATTTCAGGCGTTTCTCGAAGTCTCCACGGTATTTCGTCCCGGCCACTACCGAGGCTATATCCAAGGAAATCAGACGTTTCTTGGCCAAGGCCGGGGATATGCTTCCGCCGGCGATCCGCAAGGCTATCCCTTCGACTATCGCTGACTTCCCCACCCCAGGCTCACCTATCAGCATCGGGTTGTTTTTCTTGCGCCTTCCCAAAATCTCGATGACACGGGCGATCTCGGTCTCCCTACCGACAACGGGATCGAGTTTCCCTTCCGCCGCTGCTTTCGTGAGGTCAAAGCCGAAGTCCTCGATTACGCTCTTTTCCGGTTTGGATTCTTGATTGCTTTCTTGCTGATCGTCATTTTGCGTTTCCTCCTCTTGCGTGGAATCATTCTCCAGCATCCCTTCGTCACGCATATAGGACAGCAGGCGGCCGTAGTCCACTCCGTGCTGCCGCAAATAGGCCTGCCCGTAATTCTCCGTCGTGCGGCACAAAGCCAGAAGAAGATGCAGGGAGTTAGCCTCGGTCACACCTTGCTTAGAAGCCTCCAGTACGGTGATGCTCAAGACGTTCTGGGCGTAACGTGTAAACGAGATCTTGTCCGATTCCGAGTATGGGATCGGCTCATTTGTGAATATATGACTGTCGATAAACCGCTTGAAGTTATCCGCGTCTATTCCAAGGCCCGTAACAGTCTTGAATGCAGCGTTGTCGCCGTGCCGGAGGATGCCCAGGAACAGGTGGTCGGGACCTATTCCATAACTGCCGGTCCGCATCGCCTCGTCCCTGGCATAGCGGATTATGTCGTTGAGTTCACCGGATATTCTTATTTCCATAAATGTTTTTATTTCAGCATAAACGCATCGCATTATACGAGCTTATGCTTGTCACAAAATTACCATAAATTTGTGACAAGACAAAAATGATATGGGAGGTCAAGGATAGCGGAAAGTCGGGCAGAGGCTTATCAAGCCGCTTGATCCGGACACGGCGCCACGTTATATGAAGTACATTCCGGCCTGGGCCTAATCTAACTTGCCGGTAACTTGATTTTAACTTGCCGGTAACTTGCTGAAGAAACTTTTTGATAGAACATTAGACTGCTGATAGAAGAATACAAATACAACATCAGATAAATAGTGCCATAATTACCTATAATTCAAAACCATAGAAACCTTTCATCATTTTTTATTCCCATGGGTATAGAAATCGATAAAGTTAGCAGCGATAAAAAACACATGAAATATTTTCCCCTCTTGTAACCCTATCATTGCCCTGTTGTCTCCACTGGCACGTAGCAGATGGACTTTTTTCACGTCAGGAGTGACAATCGAAGGCAATTCACTTGTGATTTCATCTATAGGGATAGATTCCATGCCTAAACTATGCTTATGTGAAATCCGAATATTCTCCCATCCGAATTCGGAAAGCTTATGGAATCTTGTTATTACTCCTGACAGGAACTTATAATCTTTGGTATCAGTATAAGATTCCTCTCTGAGGTATCTGAAAGAGAATAGAGGATAATCAATCTTGCTCAAACTCAGAATCTCATTGACCCCTATGTTCTTTTGCTCTACAGCAGTCTTTACCAACTCAAATGAGGTGTCTTGCTGCTTTTTTTGACTCATTTCAACCGCGTCTTAAAGAACTCTTTCATTTTGCTTTGAGAGATGACATTGCCAACGCCGGTAGGTGTCTCTTGCCATGGTGTTTCGGAATGCGTCAAATCTACCAATCCGGATGCGGAATACCTGTTGTATAGGTTAAACACCTCCCAAAACAGTTTGGCTTCTGTATCGTCTTTGAATCGGAGATCCGAATCTGACGGTGGAATCGGACTGCTGTCATACTGCTTGTATTCATTATAAACCACTGGGACAACAGGTCCATACATCCAAGCCTCTATTTTATCGTTGAAGAGTGGTTCCCCGAAATAGGCAAGGTGATACCCCTGCTCATAATAGAGAAGTTTTTGAAGTTTAAGATTTGTAATGACATCATCAATGTCCTTATACAGGGAGATGATTTTCTTTGCGATTTCTAACGCTGTGTACATATTCAAACAATAATAGTTACTGTTATTCTTTGCCTCATTGTCAGATAACTGATAACAAGCGTTACAAATATACATCATTTATCCATAAATAGTACATCTAACTATGGAAAATTTTCCAAAGTTTCCTACACTAATCACCAATTACTCAATTTTATACACTTTTTTCAACTTCACCCTTAGCCTGTACTGCGTTTCGGCACAAGCTTATGCTATCTTTGGGATAGTTAAGAATAGATATGGTGGTTCTAAGCAAGCACACGTCACTCATCGACATTATGAAGCATTTTGACGCTCCTGAGAAATGCAAGGACGCTCTCGCTCGGTCAAGATGGGCTGACGGCGATGTTATATGCCCCCTACTGCGGTCGCCACCATTGCCGAATGAGAAAAGACAGTTGGTATATCTGCTCCAGATGCCGCAAGCCGTTCTCCGTCACCGTTGGAACCATATTCGAGAACACCAAAATCAGTCTTGTGAAGTGGGCCATGGCTATGTATCTGCTATTATCACATAAGAAGGGAATATCCTCATATCAGTTGATGAGGGATATCAACGTCACGCAGACAACCACATGGTATATGCTCCAAAGGCTACGCACGTTATATTCTCAAAACGATGAGAAGGCCTTGACGTGATTATTGAGTGTGATGAACTCTATCTTGGAAGCAGAGAAAAGGACAAGCACGAGAGCAAGAAAGCCGAGGGAACACAGGGCGGAAAAATATTAGTCAACTCCTAATATAGTTTCCTAATTTTAAACATTCATTTTTTCAGATTACGAGCAATCTACAAAAGTTTTTTGTACATTTACAAAAACACACTATAATAAAAGCAAGTGCTACGCTGACTATAAAGATAACCAATGATGGAAGAATCTCTATTTCAGAAGTTCTGCAAATATGTGGACAAGACTATATTCTCAAAAGAGAATGTAGGAGAGAACGTTGCTTTCATCGTTGATCAGACCTTCATTGATGATTTCTGTAAGGAGGCAGGAGTTGAGGAAGATGTTCTTCTAAGCGATGTGAGAACAAGACATTATAGTGTACATTCCAGTAATGATATTCTTAGCATCAAGGGGATTATAGCCATACAGTTATATGCTGCTACAAAACGTGAAGACTCTGGAGGAATCACTGCGAATGACTATAGGGACAGACTGATCCAGTTATTGAAATGGAATCTCAAAGACCTCAACATTTGGATGCGGGACAATCAGGAAAAATGTTGGAGCGCTTTGTATTCCTGGTGTGATAGCCATGATTTTAAAATTTCCAAGTGCGAGTTCAAAAGGGGATATAATAAAAGATATGTCCAGTTCCCGCTTCAGCAGGCGGCTCGAATATTCACACTGAAGGATCTTAAGCACATTGCTTATTATTTCGTCAAGAACAATCTCCTGCCAGGAGAAGATATTCAAGAAGATGATTTTTGGCGTATCCTTTCTAAAAATGACATTCCTTCATACGTCAAGACCAATCATGGCCGCAAGTTGATGGAAAACGTAGAATATGCTCAGGATGCGCCACGTCAGGTTTATAACTATTATCTTAAGTGGGATGGCAGCTATATCAATCCCAAGGCTAATTCTTATGAGGATACGAAGAGACTGAATGCGGAGAAATTCTTTCTTTACTTAAAAGGAGATTTCGCAAGCGTTGATGTACGCGATGAAAGGATGAATCCTGAACACAGGATTGAACTGAATAATTCTCTCAGATCTTCTCTTGAACCGTATTATAGGTTCAAGAGGCCTTGCTGTATTATATTCCACAAAAATGATATATACGAAGATTATTGGGAGGAAACACGTTATCTGGAAAAGGAAGAAGAAGGTCTCGCTCTGATTATTGATGAGCCCACATCCAGAACATCATCAGTGATTTACGATAAGTCGTTCACCGAATTTAGCGACTCAAAACTTATCTTCTCGTATGGAAAGATAAGAATATATCAATTCTCATTCGCCGATCAGTTGTCAAAGTACTTCTCTTTGGAAAAATCATTCAGTCTGGAAGGTGGGTTGCGAATTGGAAGAATGCAGTTTTTGCGTGGCGGTGCTCCTATTCTCCGCTTACTGACAAACACCGTGTTCTATATTGATGGGGAAAGGCCTGATAAGAATATTGAGGGAGGATGCTTAAACCTTAATTATCTACAAATCGGGAAACATACAATCAAAGTTCCTAACTCAAGGAAAGTTGAATTTGAGATATTAGAGCCTGTATCGGGTCAGATTGATTGGAGTCCTGACTTTAATAGGTGGGCCTTCGATAGGACGGAAGGACTTTGGTCATCAGACAGGCGCACTGAAGGAATAGTGGGGCTTGATTTCTCATTGATAAAGATGGTTGTGCAAAGTTCCGAAGACGCAGAATCCGACATCACAAGATGGGCACGATTTCATCTTACGGGGCAGCGTACGGAAAATGAAAATAATATAGCAATAAAAATATTATCCCAATATGGACACTTTTGATTTCGAAAAATATGATGTGATTGGTTTTGTTCAAAAACCTGTTGGGTTCAATAAGGACCATTCTACAATCACAGTTATGGGAATTGTAGACAGAAGCAGTAATATCTATATTCCTCTAACTGACTCTGAAAAGTTGGCTCTTTTCCCTACAAAAGGTTGTATCTTCGCCTATGGTATGTTCACTAAGCACCCAGACTGGACTGGAGAGTGTGTCAGGATAGAAGTCAAGCTGAATAATAACACGAACTCTCGTAAAGACAGAGATGACTTCATCTGGAATTGGAGCAATATCGAATCAATTTTTGCTGAAAAAGCAGTAAAGCTGAATAGTACGCTGAAGCAAAACGGTGAGGAAAATTACAATATGTTTCAATCCGCCGGTGTATTAGGGGCTGAAAAGACAAAGTATGTTATCTCCGGAGAAAACTTATATGAGGTGAAACCCTCAATCCGACTGGTTTCGTATTGGCATCTTTCCGATGTTTCTGACAATCTTCTGAAATGCGGTGGAAATTACTTCATCCATTATGATATCGAACAAAAGGAAAGAGGGAAAATCGACATCACTTCAGATTCTCAGCTAATTGACTGGTATAAGAAGAACATTTTGAAGAAAGAGTGGAGTAAAATCCACGAGTCAAAGAGCTTCGCTTCCGTGGATGATGTCGTCAAGGAATCCTTGCAAAAGTTGAACATTCCTTCTAATATCTACGAGAGCCGCCTTTCGAGAATCACATCAATGAGTCATAATATTGACCTGACCTTTGAGGAGTTGGAAGACTTGGGGACTAGCCAATGGTTTAAGGATGCCGTTCAAGAAGCGATGGACAAGTCCATTGAACGCTATATCAAACGACTAAACGATAGCCGTAAGGACATAATAGACAAACTCCGCAAGGAACAGTTAGTTGAAGAACAGAAATTAGAAGAGGAACATCGTATAAAGATTGAGTCTGAAAACAACAGATTTAACAAAGAGGTGCAACAACTTGAAGATTGCCTGTCATTGAAGAAAAATACTGTTGCGGAATTGAATAACACTATATCAAAGAAGACTGCGGAAAAGGATGCAATATTGAAGAAGGCCGAAGATAATCTTGCATCAATTGAAGCCGAAATCAAGTCCAAGAAGGACGTACTCAAAAGAATAGAGTCAAAAAAGGATAGTCTTGTGGAAGACTTTGGTGTCATCCACGATGTTCTAAGTATGTGCAGCATATCCGATACTAAAAAACAGACAACGCCAACCATCGAAACTATCGATGTGGGAGATACTGATGCATATCCTGCTCTTCAACCTTTCAGAAAGAATTTAGAATCATATCTGATTAGTTCGAAAGCAGAAATGATCTCTCTTGACGAACTCGTCACAAGGCTTGCAAAGAATAATGTGATTCTTCTTCCTGACCTCAAAACGCTGACTTCGCTTATGAAGGCCACGGGAAAGTGCAGATATGTCGTGGAATATGTTGGTGTCGATTGGAAATCCTTCAAAGATCTATGGGGCAACGGGTTGGCATCTTTGGTGGATTCATGCCATCAGAATAACACAGTAATACACTTTTTGGTTTTAAGGAACATAAATATGTCTTTCGTCCCTACATATCTACAGCCTATATTCGATATGGAGAACGGGCTTCTGACCTTCTTTCCCGGGACTGACATTAAGTTCCCAAAGAATCTTAAGATATTATGCACGAGAGTATCAGAGAGTGTTATTCCATTAACAGAAAAGGTGCTCGCGAGCTTCGGATGTGTGGCACCAATAGAAAAAGAAGCTAACCCTACAGACGAGAACACGCAACTTATTTCCGGATATCTGACATCATCAATGATGGAAAATCTTTCTCCACACGCTGCAATGATCAATTCTAATTCCATAGAACATTATATCGATGATTGACTTTACCAATTCTGATTTGTTTCATGCCCAAAGGCTACTTTATGAATGGTTGTGCCTTTCAGGCAAGCGAAGCTATGAGGCTATCCGCAAGAATTGTCTGTATCTTGACGAAGCATATTCGTTGGGCTATGATTCGTCGAGTATTTGGCAGCTTTTCAATCCTCTGGTGAAGACAGGTGTCGTCGATTATGTGGGAGGGAATTACTATGCGGCCTGCCCGAAGATTTCACTCGCAAGGGGTGGACGTGTTCTTTATTCCAATCCTGGAGAACATAACACCATTGAAGACAAAACTCCATTTGTCGGACTGTATATTTCAAAAAGGTCTGAAGCATTCCCCGATGCTAAGCCATTCGATGCATTATCGGTTCTGCGCACCCTTCCATCGGTGGATAGAATAGTGGATAACTTCCCTAAATGTGTTCAAGATTTGACTGGGGCGCAATTTTATAGCCGCAAGAGCGCAAGAGGGCTAACAAAAGAACAGAATGACGGAGCAGCTGTGAGATACTTTTATATTCCTGAAAAAGTTTATGAAAGAGAAGTTCCGTCAAGGGTAAGCAATCCTGATGCCTTCAATCTTGCCTTCTGTTACAGCAGAGCAGTCAACGGAGAGCGTACAGGACGTTATTGCGGAGAGTCACATACTCTATGGGTGAACAATTTCGGATTCCCGATAATACTGTTCAGGGTATTATTGGTGGAATCTATGCTTAACGGTTTCATCCCGACTGTTTCGGATTCGACCGTCTCGTTTGAAGGCATCTCGGCAAGAGTTACCCGAGAACTAAACAGAATTTTATGCAAATCTATCGTAAATGAATAATCCAGTTAAAATATACAATGACCTCCTGACTGTTTATCTGAAATACATAAACAGCGGTCTCCCATTCTCCAGAAACGAATACAATGAGGAGCGTAACGCTCTGATGAGAGAGAAAGGAACCATATCACAGCCTCCTATAATAGAGATTGTTCCGAAATATAAGGAACAAGCGACCTTGGCAGAGTTTTGTGAGAAAGAGGGTGTTTCCAAAGACATCGATGAGTTCATCAGTGCAGGTCTGTTCGGCGGTGGTTCATTGCGTCGCCTTTACGAGCACCAATATAAGGCACTAAAAGAATCATTCATAAACAGAAAGAATATCATCGTCACCACTGGAACAGGTTCCGGAAAAACGGAATGTTTTCTTATGCCGGTAATTGCAGATCTCGTTAAGGAGTCTCGGGTATGGGGGCAGAATAGACCGAGAGCCGTCAGAACGTTGATCCTTTATCCTCTCAATGCTCTGGCAGAGGATCAGATGATTAGACTAAGGAAGGCACTCAACAGTAGACGTGCAGGAAGAGGTGCGCTCGACTGGCTTGATGAACACCGGAATGGGAACCGATTCTATTTCGGACGATATACTGGAAACACTCCGGTAAGCGGAACGAAAAACAAATCCGCTTCAAAGTTACTTGAGGAAAAGAGAAGCCTTACAGCGGACTGGAATGCGGCAAAAGAGGCATTTGAACATAACGGCAATGAAGAACTGATTTATCACGTTCCTTGTATGGAACCTGATTCGGCGGAAATGTGGGACAGATTCTCTATGCAGAAGTCTGCACCGGACATACTCATAACAAATTACAGTATGCTGAATATCATCTTGATGCGTGATATTGAGAATCCAATCTTCGAAAGCACAAAAGAGTGGTTGCAGGAGAGTCCCGATCATATCTTTCATCTCGTCATAGATGAACTCCACACATATCGCGGAACGGCTGGTACCGAGGTGGCGTATCTTATCCGCGTCCTTTTGGATCGCCTTGGGCTCACTCCGGATTCTCCTCAGGTACAGTTTTTGGCATCAAGTGCGTCAATGGAGGAGGACGTACAGACGGTCGATTATCTCAGCGAATTCTTCGGAGTGGAGAGGGTGAGATTCAGCTCCTCTTTCAAAATAATAAGTAATCCTAAAATTCCCTCTTTCCCGAGACCGGAAACTATTCTTCCATATAAGATACTCGAAGATTATGCGCAATCTTCGGCGACTGAGGTAGATAGAAATTATACTCTATTCAAAGGATGCGGTTGCAGTGACTTCTATGCTCTGACAGAGAAATATAAACTTACTGAATGGTTGAAATACCTCCTCAGTGTTAATGGAAGCATCATAGCCCGCGATATAGTGAAGATGTCCGAAAAATTGGATGAGGGCGATTATGACCGTGTGTCCATTATCTCTGCCATTCTTCAAATCATATGCAGGAGCGAGAAGAATGGGCAGTTCATCATGCCGATAAGGGTTCACTTTTTCTTCAGAAGTGTAAACGGCCTTTGGGCATGTTCTTGTAAGGAGTGCACGCAAATCCCTGCCTCGAACAAATTCCCAGAAAGATACGTCGGGCGATTCTATAAACGGCCGCGAACAAACTGCGATTGTGGGAATAAAGTACTAGAACTCCTTGTTTGCGAGAACTGTGGAGAAGTTTATTTGGGAGGATATTTGACAAAGAGGGAAGGCAAAACCTACATCACGGTTGAGAAGCCTATTTCAGATGAATCCTGTAGCTACGGTGTACTATGGAAGCGACCGAAAGATGGGGTACCAGATGGATGGGTATGTGTTGACT
Source organism: bacterium (assembly GCA_963596515.1). Lineage (GTDB taxonomy): Bacteria > Bacteroidota > Bacteroidia > Bacteroidales > UBA932 > Cryptobacteroides. The sequence continues at coordinate 7,159 of CAVBMN010000006.1, read as the reverse complement.
TTAACCCTTTTATAGGTGAATTGAAGAAAGATCCCGATGGAACATATTGCCTTAGGAAACAAGAAAGTACTGATACACAGTACCCCAGCAAATGTCCACAGTGCGAGATATCGTACAATGTTGATAACAAGAACAGTCTTACACCGATAAGACGACACTCTACTGGCCTTCAAAAGGTCAATCAGATTCTTGCTGACGGTTTGATAAGGACAATGAAGAATGCCGGTGAGTCAAATTCAAAGGTCGTGCTCTTCTCCGATAGCCGCCAGGCTGCCGCAAAACTCTCAGCAGGAATCGAGCTTGACCATTTCCGGGATGTTCTCCGATGGGTTATGTTGAAGGCACTTAATAGCGACAGCCGTGACATCGAGTTTCTGAAAAGGATACGCTCCAAGAAACGGACAGAACTGAGCGAAGATGAAATACGAGAATTCAAGCGCCTTGGGCAAGAGAGAATATATCGTGATATTACTACGTATATCGGATATGAATGGGACGGTTGGGCGGATGCTGAACAAACGGCAAAACTGAATGAATACTTCAACTCGACAGGAGGCGTGAGACTTGACAACATCGAAGACAAGGTATTCTATTCAATGGTAGGCATCGGGGTCAATCCAGCTGGGCCTAAACCGAGTGTCAACTACAACCAACGCGCCGGATCATGGGATGAACTCTTTGACTTCAATGAAGGCAAGGCAAAATCTGACCTCGGTGATGCAAAGACAGAGTTCCTCAGCAAGATTCGTTTTGCCAACAGAAATGAACAGCTTGCCAGTATGTTCGCGAATAAAAATAAGTCATTCGAGGACTTGAAACGGGGCTATTTGAGGCCAACAGTCCCGGCACTAGACAGCACTTTTGAGGAAGTTCTGTGTTCAGTGATCAGAATTCTCGGCTCACGAAGACGCGTAGTTGGTCTGCGTTCCAAATATCCAATAGGTGAGAGTTTTCCTCAGCAGGCCAGAGATTATGTAAAGAAGGCTTACAATCTATTCAATCGCAATGACTTGACTGAGACTATGAATAAGATAAAAATAGCGTTGCGTGATAGACATATCATAGATGCCACATCAGTAGCACTTACAGGGGAAGGACTATCTTTTTCACGATCTGAGATCGGTTACAAGTATTGGAAATGCTCCGTGTGTGGCTCAATTCATATGCATCATTCTGCTGGTGTATGCATCAACTGTTTTGCAACTCTTGATAATCCTTCCATCCTTACAGAAAAAGATTTCTCAGATCCCTCAGACTATTATCTGACACTTCTGAATACTACAGATAAGATTTACCGTCTCCACTGCGAAGAACTGACCGGACAGACATCAAAGAAGGACGCGAGAATGCGGCAACGTCGCTTTCAAGATATTTTCCTCGAAAACGAAAATCCACTCGTTGATGGCATTGACCTATTGAGCGTGACTACTACTATGGAAGCTGGTGTGGATATCGGTTCGCTGTCGGCTGTTATGCTCGGAAATGTGCCGCCCCAGAGGTTCAATTACCAGCAGCGAGTAGGACGAGCAGGACGACGGGGTAATCCTCTGTCTATAGCCTTGACAGTTGCCAGAGGGACAAGTCACGATATTACCCATTTTCTGGAAAGAGAGCGAATGGTTTCTGATACGCCAAAACCACCTTACCTTGAGGTGAGGACCTTGGAGATCGCTGAAAGAATAGTCAACAAGGAGGTGCTCCATCAAGCCTTCGGAGACTCTTCCTATGATTCGTCAGACAGTATCCACGGTAGTTTTGGGAAAGCAGTTGATTGGCCAAAACACAAAGATGACGTGTCTCGATGGATTTGCTCTAATGATGGAATGATAAGGCATATTATCTCCACTGTGACCAAAGGTACAAGTCTAACTGATGAACAGACAAATGAGATGTTCTCATTTGTCAACAACGATCTTGTGAAAAGAATTACCGAGATTGCACAGAGCAGCGACTACACTCAAGACAACCTCAGCGAGAGACTTGCAAACGCTGGATTGCTGCCAATGTTCGGATTCCCGACAAGGACAAGGAATCTGTATCTCAGTTCTCCGGACAAGCTTCCTTGGGATGATGTTGTTACCAGAGATATCGAAATGGCACTGAACACATTTGCACCCGGACATGAGATCGTAAAGGACAAGAAGGTGTACAAGGCCGTCGGAATTGTTGAGTATGAATATAATAAATCTCATATCGTTTCTCCGAAATTTAACTCCTTAAACAGTAAGAAGCCCCTTCATCGCTGTCTGTTATGCGGTTTCACTACTATCAGAGCCGAGGGCAAGGATGTGAAATGTCCTGTCTGCGGCGATGTTATGGAGTCTGTTAAAATCTGTTCGCCTCTTGGTTTCTGTGTAGACTATAATAAGCCAAGCGAAGATTTCAACGGTAGTTTTGATTGGTACTCTCCTAACAGTGACATAAAGCTTGATTGCGAGGAGGTGCTGGTCGAATGCCCGGTTGTAAAGAACCTCGTGATAAAGAATAATTTCACGCCATCACAAGGCTTGGTTTATATGGTGAATGATAACAATGGCGATTTATACAGGTTGGGCAAAAATACCGCCGGCATCTATATTTCAAGGGACGCATATCCGCAAGAAGAGTCTGAGACTATGAAATTGGATTTTGAAACGAAATATGCATTCGTCGCCTCAAAAACAACAGGAGTGCTGTCGCTTTCATTGGGTAGAGTCGGTGACAGAATCGGTCTTGACCCTATTAATAATAGCTTTGCGGTAAGAGCTGCTTTCCTCTCTTGGGGATATCTCGTGAGGAAATCCATAGCGAGTTACCTTGACATTGATTCGTCTGAACTGAATGTTGGCTATTATATTTCCAAATTCACGAAAAAACCAGGAATATTTATGGTCGAGAAGTTGGAGAATGGCGCTGGATACTGTAACTATCTATGTGGGAAAAGGTACCCGGAAGTTCCTTACAAGGCAATCATTGAACCGCTTTCTGAAGGAGGAGAAATCTACAATCAACTTTGCGCAAAGAAGCATATAGCGGAATGCACATCTTCCTGCTATGACTGCATAAGGGACTATTCCAATCAGAACTTGCACAATATTCTTGATTGGCGGTTGGGCCTTGATTTGGCCAGATTGGCTGCTGATCCAGATGCTAAGATCGGCTTGGATGTGGACTATTGGCGTGATTTCGTAAACGTCACACTAAATAATACACTTCGTCTCAGAGGATTCTCTCTTCAGCCAGAGAAAGGAATGTTGTTAGGAACGAATGTTGATGGAAAACCTTGTTGTGTGGTACATCCTCTCTGGAAGTCATCTTATTGCAGCGAGAATGCAGGAGTGAAGTCTGGTGAAATAGAAATAATTTCTGCTTTTGATGTTCCGAGGTTAAAGTAATGTGTTTAAGTACAAGAAAAAAAAAGAATGAGCGACGAACGAAGCACGGACAGACTTGCCCGTTACATAATTTGGACAGCTGCGACGGCGGTGACAGTCACTTTCTGCTGGTATTTCCGCAGCGTGCTGGTCTATATCATCCTGGCCGCGGTGGTATCCCTTTTGGGGAGACCGATAATGAAAGGCCTCAGACACATCAAGATAAAGGGCAAAAGTGCCCCGGACTGGCTGCTGGCGATCATCTCGCTGCTTCTGATACTGATTGTATTCCTGGGTATTGTCACCCAGATCATCCCTGTGTTCTCCAGTATCATCACGAACATCTCCGGCAACCTCCAGTCCACATCTTTCAAGGCTTCAGAGATCACGGTCTGGTTCGACAAGGCGAATGTCTGGCTCATTGACCGGATTCCGGCGCTCGGACGGGACTTCAAGGTTCAGGACGCAATGATCGACTGGATCCGGAACGCTTTCGACATCTCATCGGTGACCTCCGTCGTAGGCTCCGTGGCCTCGGCCCTCGGCTCGTTCGGCATCGGATTGTTCTCGGTGATGTTCATCGGCTTCTTCTTCGTAAAGGACGAGACACTGTTCCGCAGGATTGTCGGCTCGCTCGTGCCAGACAAAGTAGAAAAGACGGCGATCAGCGCCATCGGTGACATCGAGCACCTTCTCAGCCGCTATTTTGTCGGGCTGATGACCGAAGTTCTCGGTGTCGCACTGCTCAACTTCCTGGGACTATGGCTGATAGCTCGGATCGGATTCTACCCGGCGGTCGGAATCGCCTTTATGACTGGCCTTCTGAACGTGATCCCTTACGTCGGTCCTTGGATCGGCGGAGCTATCGGAACAATCCTTGGAATTGTGCTCAAATACAGCAGCGCGGCCGCGGTCGGGGTCTATCCAGAGTTCTCAGTGGTACTGATCACGCTGCTCGCGGTCTTCATCTGTACCCAACTGGTGGACAATTTCCTGTTCCAGCCGCTGATCTACTCGACCAGCATCAAATCCAGCCCTTTGGAGATATTCATAGTGCTGCTGATGGCCGGTCACCTCGGCGGAATAGTGGGAATGCTTGTCGCGATCCCTGCCTACACCGTTATCAGGGTCATCGCAGTCCGCTTTTTCTCAGACTTCAAACCAATCCGCAGGCTCATAGCGGCCACGGATGACGAACAAAAATCTTAATGAATATGAACACGTTACTCAAAAAATTGGCGGTTTTCGCCGCCGTCATCGCCGGATTCCTGACGAGCGTAAGCGCCCAGGAGACATATTCACCGACCGGCACCTACCAATTTGCCGTCAAGGACGGGAACGCCCTTTTCCTTGATGAATATGTCGCCACGCCGGGAAGCGAGACATCTCTCAACGGCAACGAGAAGCCTTCGATAGTTTTCGTCTTCGGCGGTGGTTTCAAAGGTGGAGAGCGCAGCCATAAGGAATATCTCCCTTGGTTCAGGATGCTGAACAACGAAGGGTACACTGTCCTCACCATCGACTATCGCCTCGGAATGAAAGGCGTGAAGACAAAGGGAGGTATCGGTTCCGTGAAGCAGTTCTACCACTCGGTCAGAATCGCCAGCGAGGATCTGTTCAGCGCCACGAAGTACATCATCGACAACGCCAAGACACTGAAGGTCAACCCCGACAACCTGGTGATCTGCGGTTCGTCCGCCGGAGCGATGACCGTGCTTGAGACCGAATGGATGCTGTGCAACGGAAAGGCCACTGAGGCTCTTCCTAAAGGGTTCCGCTACGCTGGTGTGATGTCGTTCTCTGGAGCCATCCTGTCCCGTGAGGGGATGCCTAAATATTCACAGACCCCGGCTCCGACGGCATTTTTCCACGGCACAGCCGACAAGGTCGTGAACTACGGGAATATACGGGTGTTCAACTGGGTGTTCGCCGGCACGGACAAACTCGTCAAGATATTCAGGAAAAACGGTTACGTGTATAACGCTTTCCGCTTCAAGGACCACAAACACGAGATCGCCGATTCGATGGTTGAGACTTTCGCCGACCAAATCCGTTTCCTTGAGACAAACATAACGAGAAAGGTCGCCAGAACTGTGGACTCCACAATCGACGACCCTGAAGCTCCGGTCCCAAGCGGCTCGGCGAACCGCAAGGAGATGTACGGGAAGAATTAATTCTGAATATACTTGCGATAGACTTCCGCGATTCTGCGGTATCCCTCTTCATTCGGATGGAGTCCGTCCCTGAAGAGGGATTCGTTTAATGTGCCGTCCGCTTTCGTGAGGACAGACTTCACGTCCACTATGTCGTAGTTCGTGAGGCGGCTCTCCTTGAGGAGCCTGTCCGCGGCGGCGTTCACCTTGTCCACCCTGTCTATGGCCTTTCTGCGAGGATAGATGTGAACGATGTGTATGCGTGCCTGCGGCTGCTTCACACGAATATATTCAATCAGTCCGACCATTCCTTCCGCGATGGCTTCCTCCGTGCGGCTATAGATGTCGTTTGTGCCGGCCATCACGAAGATGTGCTTGGCGGAGAATCCGTCCAGTTCCTCGTGCATCATACGCCACATCATATTCCCGAGACGGTCCCAGCCGTAGCCACAGTTGATGACGTTGCGGTCGGCGAATATGTCGTTCCAGGAATCCACTCCTGAATGCCAGGTCTTGTGGCTCGGTTCTCCTGACCAGTAATGGGTTATGGAGTTGCCGATCATCACGATCTCCGGGTTCGGGGCGATGCGCCTTTCCCTGTAAAGGACTCTGGAATGTCTCTCTGTCCAATCGTAGAATGTGAAGTCCCTGCGCTGCCTCAACGGTTTCAGGATGTCAGGAAGGTTGGTCGTCGTGCCAAGGGCATTGAAGATTGCCTCAAGCGTGGCCACTGTGTCAGCCTTTGCGCCGTCAAAGGCGAAAAAATAGTCAGACTTTTTGCTTTCCTTCCTGCTGACAACCTTCACAGGGAAATCAGCCTTTCTCTGGATAATGTTCCTGACAGCCTTGGAAGGTCTGTCAACCGATTCGACAGGAACATTGTAAACGGCGATCGCCTTCTCGACCGGCACCGGCTCGAAATGGAAATACGTTCCTCCACTCGTTCCGATCTCCATCCACTTAACCTCATTATAAAGCGGAAGATAAAGCCTAAACTCGTTCCCGTTCTTGGCAGACTTTCCGTAATCCACACTGAATGAGAATGTAATCGTGTCTCCCGCGGCCTTTCCAAGACTTGAAGTCCCGTTCAGCAGATGGAATCCGCCATCGTTGTCGATGTCGAAGAGATCCACTCCCAGCGAAGCCATCTCTGTCGCCCCCTTAGGAATATTCCTGCCATCAAGCACGTACCGAACCTTGATTTCAGGAGCGTTGGTTCCGAAATCAATATTCCCTCTGTCAAATGTCCAGTAGGTTCCGAACGGTCCTTTCGTCTTTTCTGTCAAAGGATTATGCCAACCGGTAATGTCAGCGGCGACCGCACCGGCAGAAAGCAGAAGAGCCAAAGCACCTGTCGCGACCGAGCGTCTTACGATTTCCGAATATCTCATATTCACTTAGCCTTTGGATATTGTAACATTTATAGATTGACAACCTCGGATTTGTACTTTATGCGATAGTCCGTCGAGTCCGCGTCAAGGACGAAAACCTGATAGCTGTTTCCTTCAGGATACACGCGGACGACGATGTGCCCCCACGGCTTGAATTTGCTCCAGAGTTCCTCACCAAGTTTCTTTCGGGCCTGATCCACTGTTATATAATAGTCACGCTCCCCTCTCCAGACCTGAGGGTCGGATATTCTTGTCATTGTGG
>CAVBMN010000005.1:0-55321 GCA_963596515.1 bacterium | reverse complement strand
ACGCGGAGATCGAGGCGTTAAGGAACTCACGCACAATGCCGACGATGCTTCCGGGCTCGTCATTCTTCCTCGGAATCCCCTACGGCAGGGCCAAGGAATATGTCAGCGCAGGTCTCGGCATAGCCCTGGCCTCGGACTACAACCCTGGTTCTTCTCCGTCAGGCGACATGCGTTTCGTGATGGCCTTGGGCTGCATCAGAATGCGTCTGACACCTGCCCAGTCCTTCAACGCCTGCACCCTGAACTCCGCCTACGCAATGGGCGTCGCGGAGGACTTGGGCTCGGTCACCACCGGCAAACTCGCCAACCTAATCATCACGAAGCCCGTCCCGTCCCTCGCCTTCATCCCGTACTGCCACCAGACACCGTTCATCTGCAAGGTTATTCTCCGAGGCAAGAATATTTGCTGAATGTAAAACCCATATCGCTGAACGATACGACTCACAAAGCCACCTTTTCCCTTGTACAGACAAATACACTGTGTTATATTTGCATTAACAAATATAACACAGTGTATTATGGCACAATCAACACTATCTATGAGGGTAGATGATACCTTAAAAAAGAATTTCGATAGCATCTGTGATGATTTCGGATTCACAAGCACGGCAGCGATCACTGTCTTTATGAAAACTGTGGTGCGTGAAAGAAGAATCCCTTTTGAAATCAAAGCATCGACAAAAGAGCAAATCAACAATGATGCGTGGAACGCATTTCTTGAAATGCGCAAGCAAGCGGCTTTGGCCGGAGCACAAGATCTGTCCTTGGACGAGATAAACGCAGAGATCAAAGAAGCCCGTGATGAGAAGTAAAATCTATGCGCTCATCGACACTAATGTCCTCGTTTCCGCATTAATCTCAAAATCCATAGAATCCAATCCTGTGAAGGTTTTCCGTGCCATTATCCAGGACAAGATCATTCCTTTATACAATGGTGAGATACTTTCCGAATATAACTCGGTTCTTTCAAGGGATAAATTTCATTTGGATAAATCCTTGATAAAAACTGTTCTTAAAGCCATTGTCACTGATGGTCTAAGTCTTGACAGAACTCCTGCGACAGAGATTATTTTTCCGGATCCAAAGGACATTGTGTTTTACGAGATCGCATTGTCAAAGAGCGAGTCTTATCTGGTGACAGGCAACATAAAGCATTTCCCGACAAAACCGTTCGTAGTAACCCCAAGCGAAATGGTTCGCATACTAGAATCGGATAATAATACAGAAATTGAATAGCATCTCACAATCGATGCTAGCCCGATCCCATTCCTCGCCTTCATCCCGTACTGCCACCAGACACCGTTCATCAGCAAAGTTATTCTTAGAGGCAAGAATATTTGCGGATAGTTGAACCTACGGGATCTTAACCGACAACGACGGCAGCATTATCTCTCGAAAATGCTGCCGTCGTATGTAATTTCGCCTATGGCAGGAGCAATATCGTCTGTTTTTGCTCCTTGGGTAGTACGATTAGGCAACTTGTCCTTAAGGATTCACTAAACAAAATCCGGACACGTTGCCGCCACCATAACTACTTACCGACTAAAACGAATATCCCAGACTGAAGTACGGACAGAATATTGACTTTGAAAGGCCATACTTTCCGAACCCATACGAAGGATTCAAGCCACACCGGAACACAAAGCCTTTCTCCGTTCGAAGGCGGTAACCGACATTCGCATAGAGTAAATACCCCCACTGGGTCTTCCTTACTTCCTCTGGAACAACACCTGACACGCCATCCACATCCACAGTCCTATATTCAGTGACCTTGTCAAAATACACTCCGTTGGACATTCCGGCACCGACCTCGAAATGGTGCTTTTGGCCTCTGGTCAAATAGTTTATCTCGACAGGCACGCCGACACCATCGATCTTAAACCAATTACCGATGCCAAAGCCGTATCCGATCCCCGCCGCAAATCCCCATCCGGAATCTCCTTTGAACCGGGCATCATAAGACACTACAACCGCATTGGCCGCCCCGAGGAAATCCAGCCGGACGTTCCGATCCTGTGCCTCAGTCCTGAAACATAACATAATCGCCAGAGCCAATAGTGCAATTCTGTGTGTTCGCATATATTAGTAGTGTTAAAAATAATCTGGTAATCTTTCGCTTGTATTTCTAACAATGTATTCTTTCCAGCCGCAAAGTTCGGAAGAAAGATTGGTTATACAATGAAAAAAAGTTTCACTTTACGACAAACACAATCCACTAATTATCAACAAATTACACATCAAACAAAATTCATTTTCTCATTTTACCCAAGTCAAGTTGCTAATTATCAGCATTTTAATCAGATGCCAACAAATTTTCCTCAAGGACATTTCGACATAAGCAAATCATATCTATATGATTTTTAACCACTTATACAAATAACAATCCATAAACGACGCTTTGCCACCACTTGCTGACCACAGTGGGCAGGTATATATAGTCAACATCATTGAACAAGCTTGTTCTCTGAAGCTCACGTGAAATTCTCTTACTACGGTAAGCTTCTTACAAAACACATTCAGCCACACCACGTGTATATGCCCTCAGAAGCCATACCGGGCTGAAAAACTCGAAGCCGAAGATGCAAGATTTTCACGCCAATGTGCCTTACAGGTGTTTCTATCCAACTTTATGCTGAAAGCGTTTCGTAATCGCAACGACTTTACCAAAGATTGTCGTCCATATTCACGTCAGCCCACCTTGATGTGAGGCACCGTCATCTCGTTCTGATACGGGTGGATCTTTCGGGTGCACAAAGAGAAGTTAGGATCCTGAGAAGTCATCGGACAACAGGTTTGTCCTTCAACGTGCCGCCTTCATTATAACGCTGGTTGTTCGGCAAGCCCTTCTTGTTTACCCCTTCCTCCATCAACTCTTTCAACTCATTCAGGTGATAACGGTAAACTCCACGGGGGAGCACACAGTATTTCCTGCACAAAGACGCGGCCATACCGACCACCTCACCCATCATTCCGGTTGTGCGCATCACACGGACCGTACCCAACGCCACGTGGGTAACACTGATGTCTCGGCCGGCCATAAACAGATTGTCCACATTGCGTGAATACAAACAACGGTACGGAACCGCATACGGATATATCAGAATATGCTTCGTCACAGCCTTGAACTCATTCCCGGGGAAATATTCGCCATTTACAGGATCAGGTCTATGCAGGTCGATACTCCACGTAGTGGTGAAAGACGCGTCTTCGTGAAACACGTTTTTCACGATGTCTTCCTCTTTCAGGACATAATCGCCCAACAGGCGGCGCGACTCCCGTTTGCCGGCCACATAAGCCACCCAACCCAATTTCCTGTTCTTATACCTGTCATCCCCTTTCAGATGATTTTTGAGATAGCTCCAGTTTGAGTAGACAACAAGCATCCCATAATCACGTATGCGTTCGAAATCATTGATCTGGTCCAGGTTCATACCTGTCTCCCAGGTCCATTCTCCCATCGTCACCCTCACACAATTCTTGTCATTAAACTCAACCCCATAACTGAACTCCGGGAAGCGGCCCGGTTTCTTGTCCTCCACGGAATACCACTGTACGGAAGAGCCCATCGTCATCTTGTCAGCCTTATCGGGCGCGATGCTTTCTCCATATTCCTCACTGCTCTCACGCCCCATAAGATAGTCTGCCCCGGCAAGATAACCGATCGTGCCATCTCCCGTGCAATCCGAAAAGAGAGGTGCCTCGAATTTTAATTCCTGACCGTTTTCGATATGCTTGACAATCACCGAACTTATCCTGTCGCCTTCCTTCGTCACCCCTATCGCTCGATAGTTCAGAAAAAGGGTCACATCCTTTTCACCGGAGAGCCAGTCAAGTTTCTTCTGGTCTTCGTAATTATCGGCCGGTTGCGCGTTTCCGCCTTTTTCCGGACCGAATTCTTTTTGCAGGCCACCTAATTCCTTATAAGTTCCCACATCGATACGACCTCCCAGATGTACTCGTATCTCAGAGCTGTTGTTGCCTCCGATGACAGGGCGATCATTGATCAAAGCCACCTTACATCCCAGACGAGCGGCCGACACAGCGGCGCTCATACCGGCAATACCTGCCCCCACTACCACCAGATCATATTTGCCGGCAGGCTGGGGTTCATCCGGCAGCCCCAGCGCCTTACGGCGGAACACTTCCAGGTCCTTGATGTCCGATGGAGGTGTCTTGCCAGCCTCAGTGGTAAAGTAAACAGCATCGCAACGACCGTCAAACCCAGTCAGGTCGTGCAACCGGATCACCGTCCTGAGATTCCTTACGGGCACTTTGCCAACCGCCTGCCATATCCAGCCAGAGCCTTCCGCACCCAACGTGGTGTTCATTCTTTTGCTCCCGACCGACAAACTGAACTTGCCAGGGCCTTCACCCTTTTTCCACGGGGAAGTCCAATTGTAGGTACAGACATATACATAATACTCCCCTTTTTCCGGGAAAGTCACTTCAGTGGAGGCATCCTCTACCGGCACACCCATTCCGTGCGCCAGAAGATAAGGAGATCCCATCAAATCCATAAACTGCTGGTCAACCTTCCAGCCACCTTTAGCGCTGAAACTTTCCGCTTCGACAAAGAGGTCGGCCGCCCGGCTTGTTCCCAAGCTCGCTAAAAAAGCCAACGCTATAATCAAACAATTCTTCATAATATTCATATCACTCGTTTCGGAGTCAGAGACCTATAGTTCCAAAGTGGCTGATTTCAGGCTTTTGGCCTTGACAGTCAGCTTAGCTGGGCCTTCAACCCCGGATCGGGAGCGGACTATCACGGTGAGTTTCCCGGAGAAGAGGTGCATATGAGGCAAGTGAAACAATTCCAGGGAACACGGATCGCCATTGGCTATGGCACGGAACTCTCCGGCTCCGGAAACGGACGCGAACACCTCTCTGGTGTCGGTCGGGACAACGTTGCCATCCTTATCCACAACACTCACGGTAACGTAGGCCAGATCCTCGCCGTCACGGGCGATAGCGTCTCTGTCACATTCCAGACGAAGCGCGTAAGGCTTGCCGGCGGTACGGACGGATTCGGACGCTACGGCATTGCCATCAGCGTCATAGGCTACAACCAGTATCTCGCCACGATGATACACGACATTATCCCACATCAGACGGTAGCGTCCCTCTACATTCTCATCCTGCAAACCCTCACAAGTATGGTCAGGAACGACTTTCGAACGTCGCCCCATAGATACTCCGTTCACAAACAGCTCGGCCTCAGGCCAAGAGGTGTACACATAGACGGGTGTGATCTGGCCCTCGCGGCCCGGCCACGTCCAATGCGGCACGATGTGAAGTGTAGGGCTGACAGTGTTCCAAACACTTCTGTAAAGCCAATATCTGTCCTTCGGAATAGAGGCCAGGTCAATGATGCCGAACATCGAGCTGTGGTTAGGCCAGGAGTCTGTGTCATAGGGGCTCGGTTCACCGAGATAATCGAAACCGGTCCAGACAAACTGGCCGAGAGTCCACGGATAGTCATCGGCCAAGGCGAAATCCACATCCGAGATATTCGACCATTTACAAGCCTCCATATCATAGCCTGACGACTGATGATCCTTGTGCTTGACACCGAATGCCTTCTCCACAGGGAAATGATATACACCTCTGGAACTTACCGTGGATGCTGTCTCCGAGCCGAGAACAAGTCCTTGCGGCAACTTCTCATAACACTCCTTGTAGCGGAAGGTTCGATAATTTATGCCAGGAATATCCACCAACGCCGCAAAACCGTTCGTAAGCACACAACTGACCTGATCCATTCCGCAGGTCACCGGCCTTGTGGGATCCTCACGATGACATATTCCCTGAAGGAAGGACGCTGTCTTGTAGCCCGTCGGACTGCATTGGGACGGAACCTCGTTGCCGATGCTCCACATCACCACCGCAGGGGAATTCCGGAACGAATGAAGCATATTCATCATATCGCGCTCCGCCCATTCATCGAAAAATCTGTGGTAGCCGTTCCGGCACTTGATGTCATTCCACTCATCAAACGGCTCGACCATCATCATAAAGCCCATCTCGTCGCAAAGGCGGACAAGTTCAGGAGCCGGAATATTATGCGATGTTCTTATCGCATCACAGCCCATATCTTTCAATAATTCAAGCTGGTGTCTCAACGCCGGAACACTGATGGCAGCGCCGAGTGGCCCGAGATCGTGGTGGTTGCAAACACCTTTAAATTTACGGTGTTCACCATTAAGGTAGAATCCCTTCTCTGGAATAAACTCAATGGAGCGGAAGCCGAAACGTGTCTCATATTCATCCGCCACCTTACCTCCAATGAGGATTCTGGTCAATGCCTTATAAAGATGCGGATGCTCTGGAGACCAAAGTTCCGGTGAATCCACAGAGAATTTCTGAATATGCCTGTCGCCTTTGTGGTACAATGACACGGAGCGCCTGGAAGCCACCTTATTCCCCTCAGGAGAGAATATGTCGGTAATATATTCAATGTCAACATTGTCCAGATCCGACTCCACCGTGATGTCAAGGGACACGGAAGCCAACTCCTCACTCACAAAAGGAGTAGTCACGAATGTGCCCCACACCGGAATATGAGCTTTGGGTGAGGTGTAGATGAGGTGCACATTCCTGTAAAGCCCGGCTCCCGGATACCATCTGGATGAGGACGGAAGATTCTCCAGCCTGACCGCCAGCACATTGGTTCCGCCGGCGTTCAGATACGGAGTGACATCACAATGGAAAGGGCTGTAGCCGTATGGCCAGAAACAGACCTCATTCCCGTTCACATACACCCTGGCCTCACTCATCGCCCCATCGAACAGAAGTTCGGCCTTGACTCCGTCAGGCACGGAAAACTCTGTCCTGTACCATCCTACTCCGGCATACGGCAGTCCGCCGGTACGTCCGGTCTTCAATGTAGCCTTGGTTTCCATATTCTGTATGACCTGCACGGTCTGGAGGTCATTCTCGATGCTGAACGGTCCGGTTATGGCCCAGTCGTGAGGGACACAAACCTTCTCCCAGGCCGAGTCATCGAACGCCACAGCGGAAGCGCCTTCAGCCTCGCCGAGATGGAAACGCCATCCTGACTTCAGGCTAACCTCACTTCTGACGGAAGACGATTCGTCCACAGAAGCGGGTGCGGCGCACAGACTGGACGAGGCAAGAAGTAATCCAGCCACAGAGAGCACTCCCGAAATCCTTGAAAACATATTATTCAACATTCAAAACAGCCTTACTATCCTTTACAATGATGTGATACTCACCGCCTTCAAGGAATCTTTCACCGGTTCTGTCCACAAAAGACAGATCCCTATAAGGCTCGATCTCGAAGGTGAACGTCCTTGATTCTCCTGCCTTCAGCAGCACTTTCTCGAAATGCTTCAGCTCCTTGACCGGACGGGTTATGGAGCAGACGGGATCACAAATGTACCACTGCACGGTCTCCTTACCGTCCACATCGCTTGTGTTCCTCACTGTGACGGAGGCGGTGACCTTGCCGTCCTTCGCGACCCTGTCGGAAGACAGAGTCACAGGAGAATATTCAAATGTGCTGTAGCTCAAGCCATAGCCAAATTCGTACATAGGTTCTATCTGAATATCCTTGTACCATCCCTGGGTTCCCCGGCGAGCCGGATTACGACGATTGTAGTAAATAGGAATCTGTCCAGTGGTGTAAGGGAATGTCATCGGAAGGCGGCCGGAAGGGTTGTACCTGCCGCTGAGGATGCCGGCCACGGCCTTCCCGGCTGTCGTGCCCGGCATCCAGATCTCCACAAGAGCGTCAGACATAGGGGCGATCCGTGAAAGATCAACCGGCCTTCCGCTTGCGATCAGCACCACAACCGGCTTTCCGACAGCCTTCACACGTCTCAGAAGATCCTCCTGGACCTGAGGCAATGCGATTGACGATCTCGAACAGTTCTCGCCGCTCCATTTAGTTTTCTCACCGAGACAGAGCACAACGACATCCGCGGACTTTGCGACCTCCACAGCCGAGGCTACAGAAGCCTCGTCCGTCTCTTCAATCCGACAACCAGGAACATTTATTATTTCAGCCGAGCCGAATTCCGCCTTCATTCCCGACAGGATGGAGATGACCTCTGAATCACGCCCACGTGCCACCCAGTTGCCGATAAGCTCACCCTGTGTGTCAGCCAAAGGCCCTATAAGGGCAATCCTGGAGATATTCTTAAGAGGGAGAAGCGAATTGTCATTCTTCAGAAGAACCATCGACTCCTGGGCGAGACATTCAGCGTCGGCAAGAGCGGCCGGCTGAAGATAGATCTCGCTTTCCGGTCTTACTTCCGTGTAAGGACGCTCGAAAAGGCCAAGTCGAAACTTCATCCTAAGCACCCTCCGGACACACTCGTCAACAGTCTCCAGACTTACACGCCCGTCCTCGATCAGTTTAGACAGATGAGTCCTGTACAGATTGTCCATCATATCCATATCGATTCCGGCGTTTATGGCCTTCTCCGCCGCCTCATAACCATCCTTGGCGGCTCCCTGATTGGTAAGCTGTATGATGGCGTCCCAGTCGGACACAATCATACCGTCCCAATTCCATCTCTTTTTCAGGACATCCGTCATAGTGTACCTGTTGGCGGATGCCGGCACACCGCTGATATTGTTGAACGCGCTCATCACCGATGCCGCGCCGGCCTCGACCCCAGCATAGAACGGAGGCAGGTAAGTATCCCACAAAGACTGGTCCGAGATCTCTGTGTACACATAGTCCCGGCCGGCTTCCGACGCGCCGTAGCCGACAAAATGCTTCAGACACGCGGCGATGCGTCCCTCAGCCGACAAGTCCTCGCCCTGATAGCCACGGACAGCTGCCTTACAGAACATTGACGCAAGGTAAGGATCCTCTCCATAGCCTTCCATCACACGTCCCCACCTTGGGTCACGGGCGATGTCAACCATCGGGGAGAATGTCCAGTCCACACCACAATAAAAAGCTTCTTTTCCTGCGTCGTGGCTTACAGCCTCAACCAAAGACGGATTCCAGCTCGCGGCCTGCGCAAGAGGGACAGGAGCCATAGTACGGTATCCGTGAATCACATCGTGGCCGAAAAGCATAGGGATGCCAAGCCTTGTCTCCTCCATACATCTCTTCTGCATCATATTCCGCAGGTTGGCGTCATCCGAGAAATAAATCACGGATCCGGCCTCCGCAGGCACGGCTCCGACCATCTCCCGAAGATTGTTGTCCACCGTGTTCCGCCCCAGTGTGTACTGGTTGAGTTGCATTATCTTCTCTTCCAATGTCATACGGGAGAGAAGATCCTCAACACGCTTCTCGACAGGAGCCGAAGCGTCCTTGTACAGCGGTGTGCCGTTCTTCTTCACACGGGCACCGGCCGGCATAGCCACCGACATCATCCAAGCAGCGGCCAAAATAAATGATAGTGTCCTATTTTTCATCATAAATATGTTTTTTCTCATTGTAGTAATCACGCATAATGTACCAGGCCTGCTTTCTCTGTCCCTTGTCAGAGACGAGCCCTTTCCGATTCCAGCCATCCTGATTGGTCGGATGGAAGCGGAACGGAGAACGGAAGTCAAAAAGAATCCACGGGGACACACCGGCAAGGTTAGGTATCAAGTCAAACATCTCCAAGTTCTTCCGGTATTGATCCGCCTGAAACTCCTCACTCCACGAACCAGCCCATCCGGCGTCACCGTGCTGTCCGAACTGAGCCTCGCAGCCGAACTCGGAGATGATCACCGGCTTGCCCCGAGCCACATTCCAACGACATTCAGACGGGGCAGCCGGCCACGGAGCATACCACCCCATATATTTGTTGAAAGAGACAACGTCGAGGTCATCCACGAAATCATCCTCAATCCGGAACTCACCATATTCCTTTTTGAAATAGACATTGTCGAACGCCGCGGTGTAGAGCCTTGTCGAGTCCACACTCCTTCCGAAGGCCAGTTCCCTGCGCAGAAAAGCATTCCTCGCCGGAGACGGGCGAGTCTCGTTGGCGACGCCCCAGAAACCTACCGCACAACGGTTCTTGTCCCGGTACAGCATTTCGGAGAACATACGGAGAGCCTTGTCCATAGTGGCCGCATTCCCGAAATCGATGCCCTGCCAGACCGGAATCTCCTGCCAAAGGATGATGCCCATCCTTTCCGCCATTCTGACAATATATTCATTCTGCGGATAGTGCGCCAGACGCACCATATTGACTCCCAACGCCTTCGCCTCGGAAAGAAGCATACTTGCATCCGCCTCTGAATATGCCCGTCCCATTCGTTGCGGAATCTCCTCGTGGAACGAGACGCAGCGCATAAACGTCAGCTTCCCGTTCACAAGGATGCGCGTCCCGTCAACGGTGATATTCCTGAAACCGATCTGCTCCGACACCACATCCTCCTCCGCGGAAGAACCGCCGCTCGCATACGCCAGTCTTACATCATACAGTTTAGGCGAGTCCGGACTCCACCTCTGAAGTTTCTTGACCCGGAAAGATGTTTCCCCATAGCCATCCTTATCCAAGAATATGACTTTGGATACCTTCAGTTCAGGAATCGAGACTGTGACAGACGAACCGACCGGCACCTGTGACGACATCCGCACATTCGCATTGATCACATCTGTGGCGTTCTTGTCCAACTGAACCATATAATCCTTGATGTAGGTGACCGGTACAGAGACCAGCATCACGTCCCGGGTTATGCCACCATAGTTCCACCAGTCAAATGACATCGCAGGTATGGCATCTACACTCCTTCGGTTGTTCACCTCCACAGTCAGGAAATTATCACCCTCGACCACATCTCCGGTCACCTCCACCTGAAACGGCGTGAAACCTCCTTCGTGCGAGGTTATCTTCTTTCCGTTGAGGTAAATCACGCAGCGGTAGCTCACCGCACCGAAATAGAGATAGAGCCGATGTCCCGACTGGATCTTACTTATCTCGAAATGCCTTGCATACCATACTGTACCTTCATAGTACTGAAGCTGCGGCAGCTGGCTGTTGAAATCCCCGGGAACATCCAGGCGCAGTCCGTTGTCGAATGAATATTCAAAAAATTCCTCCGGCTTTTCAGGCTTGCGGTTCTCCCAGACCTTCTTTCCGCGCCCTTGATCATAAAGGTCGATGATCGCGTCCCACTTTCCGTTAAGAAGCGTGTAGTCTCGTCCATAGACATTGACCATCAGATCGGGAGAGCCATAGTACTCCTTGTCCCCGGCGCTGAGCGGCAGCGTCACCACAAGAGCGAGGGCCAAAGCCAACAATTTAGATAATGCACTAGTTTTCATATTATTATCTTATTTCATACTTATAAAGTGCGAATGAGTTCTCTGAATGTAAGGCAAATTCCACCGAGCCGTTTCCTCCTGTAATGGCGCTGAAAACGGAGCCGCTTCCTGTGACGGGAGTGAAATGGACTCTCATCCCTTCCGGAAGCCAAGTGTCGAGCCGGACGCTGTTATATTCATTCTTCTCGCGGAAGACGAGCATAAAGCCTGTCCCACCGCCATCAGCGATGGATTGAAAGCCGGTCCAGGACCTTCCTGACGGTTCCTCGCCTATCGGCAGGATGGTTCCATTATGGAAGTCGTTCATCACTGCCTTATAGGCCTCGACGACAGATGACAATCCAAAGGCCTCCTCCGGAAGATTCGAAGCTTCCATCCAAGCGAGGGGCTGTCCGGCCATCGCGGTCGCGAATATATACTGAAATGAATATGAAGACGGGGCGAACTGGTCTCCGGCATATTCATCAACATTCCGCCATTTGTTGAGGAACTCGATCTGAAGTTTTTCCGCCGGAACATAGCGGCTCAGCTGCCACAGATTCCGGAGTGTCCAATAAGGGTAGTAATTCCGCCAGTCCGTGTAGCGGTTTTCAAGGAATATATTGCCATATTCATTGAAAAAATGATAGCCGCCCCTGCGTCCCGCTGTCACATCAAGGTTGAAGACCACGTCATTCCCTGTCTCGGCGAGCACAGTGTCGAAGAACTTGCGGAGATTCGTCTCCGCCCTTTTGGTAGGGATGGAGAGCCCATCGATCTTGAACACCTTTATTCCATACTCCCGATACAGTCTCACAACGGCATCCGCATCCTTGCGCCAGTCCTCGAAGTCGTTCTGCACGCTCGGGTTGAACCACAATCCAAGTTCGATGCCCAGCTCTTTGGCCTTGTCAACAACAGGCTTGAGACCGTGAGGGTATTTATCTCGTGCCGGGGTCCAGTACAGAGGATTGTCCCAGATGTTCTTGAAAGAGCCTTTCGCCAACGCTGAATTGGGGCTTTTGCCCTCCTGCCAACCGTCATCTATCTGGAAGTGGGTGATTCCAAGCCGAGCCGCCTTTTCAAGTTCCGCAATGCAGAAACGCTCGTTGACCTTGGAATCCTGACTTCTGTCGCCCCAAGTGTTCATCATTATCATCTCATCCCTGTCGGTGTGATGCTCACGAATATGTTTCTGATAGTTACGAAGAGCCATAAGCGGGGACAACTCACCTTCCCCGAAAACTCCGGTCACGCAGGAATACAGTCTGACCATCCCGTCTCCATCGACATCTCCTTCCGACGCACCGATGCCGGCAACGGTGAACTTTCCCGATTCGCAGATGAAGTCAGCCTCAGGATTTCCAAGCTGTACCGCTGAGCACGGAGCCTCCTTCAAGAAAAAGAAACCGTTACCGTCAACGGCATCCCGGGCGAAAAGCAGATTGCCCTTATAACCAGTCCTGCGGTAAGGAATGAACGAACGTTCAGCGACAAGGTTGTTGTTCCAGTCTGTGACATCGAAGAACTCGACGGTCTTGACCTGCCAGTGCATACCGCCCGGATTGAACACTTCCAGATGGCGTGGCTTGTTCCCGTCTCCTTGCTTCATATCCTCGACAGACTCGATGTTCTTTTTGTCCGCAGAGTCAGCCAGACCTTCATCTTTAGACAAAGCCAAACCGCCGACATAATTGTCACAGGCGATGGCCGGGCAGTTCTCATACACTCTGAACACCCTGCGCACACGTATGCCGCCCATCGAGAACGTCACCTCAGCTTCCAAATGCTCAGGATGTATGCCGTCAGACTTCATCTGATGCACTTCCAGACGGCCATCCAAAGCCTTTCCGAAAGGCTGTCCGACAGCAAGGGCAGGTTCAGAGGATCCGTTCACGAACATACGGCCAGTGCGTTTATCTTTCACAAAAGAGTTTATGACATTTCCTCCGTTCCATAGGAACGCACGTTCAATCAGCCGATTGCCCACATATAGAGTGTCAGCCGAAAGATGCGCGTAGCACTTCGCTTCCAAGGTTACAGGATTGTGGGCGGCACCTTCACACACGATCAACGGCGACACTGTCAGAAGTATCGATAACAAGATTCTATTCCGCATCAGGGTTCATTTTAAATTCTGTAGGAGACTGGCCGAAATGACGTTTGAAGCAGACACTGAAATATTTAGGATTCGCGAATCCGGTCATCATCGAGATTTCGGCGACCGTGTAGTCAGATTCCGTCAGCAACTGGCTGGCACGCTTCAACCGGATGTCCAGAATAAACTCTTTTATGGACATTCCCGTAAGGTCATTCAGTTTTTGGTACAGACGGGTACGGCCGATGGCCATATCGGACACGAAATCGTCCACACTATAGTCTTCGTTCTCAAGGTTCTTCTCAATAAAATCGACAGCTTTCTTCAGCAGTTCCTCATCGACCGATGATATGGCAATACGGGACGGCTCGGCTATGAATTTCTTGCTGTACAACTCCTTAAGCCGGTTCTGATTCTTTATCAGATTGGTAATCTGCTTATGAAGGAACTCTATGTTCACCGGCTTGTCTATGAAGACATTGGCCTCGCACTCCAATGCCTCGATCCCGGCGTTCTGGTTCTCCCCCAAAGCGGAAAGTGCGATTATAGGAATATGCGAAGTCTTTATGTTCGAGCGGATGCCACGACAGACTTCAAAACCGTCCGCCTCCGGCATAACAAGGTCGGTTATGACTATCTGAGGCATTATCTTTTCGACCTTCGCCAAACCATCAAGGCCGTTTATCGCAGTATAGACGTTATAATAAGGAGACAGTCTCTGTTCCAGATAGTTCCGCAGCTGAGAGTCATCCTCTATCACAAGTATGTCATAAGGCTTGCGTCCTTTCCTCTCCGAAGATGAGTTCTGACCGTCCAGATCAGACAGCATACTGTCAATCTCGGAAGTCGCATAATCATAGGCCTGTCCCTCGCCCACTGACATATCCTCAGCGTCCTCACCACACGGAACAAACGGCAATATGACCGTGAACGTCACCGTGGAGTCGGCGGAATGCACGGATATGCAGCCGTTCAAGTCATTGACAAGTTCCTTGACAATGGCGAGGCCAAGCCCCGTATGGGAATCAAACCCGGCCTTGACAGCGCCGTCACCATTGAACGGTTCGAATATGCTTGCGTACTTCTCCTCCGGAATGTCCTTGCCGCTGTTTGTCACCACAAATGACAACCAGACCGAATCCGCAGGCACATCAGTCTTCGGGATGTTCTCCGAAGCGGTCCGGCTCACACGGACACTCACATAGCCATTCTCGGTGGTGTACTTGACAGCGTTCGAAAAAAGATTCGTGAACACCTTCTCGATGACATCATAGTCAAACCTCGTGTGGAAACTGTCCACCTGCGAGATGAACTCCGTCTCTATCTGATGCTTGCCGGCATAGAACTCAAACAAGGAGAAGATGTTGTCAACAAAACGGACGATGTCTCCCGGCTTCCGGTCCATCGGCAGTTTCAGGGTCTCGATCTGCCGGAACTTAAGCAACTGGCTTATCATATGCTGGATACGCACCACATTCTTGCCGATAAGCTCCACGTAATTGCGGTACGGGGCATCCTCCGGAATAAGACTCTCAAGCTGTTTGAGGGGATCTATCACCAACGTCAGCGGCGTCTTCAGGTCGTGGGAGATGCTGGTGAAGAAATTCAGCCTCGCCTGCGTCAGTTCCTGAAGATTTTTTTCCTTGTCCTTTTCCAGTTCCAACTGCTGCTCAAGCATCTTGCGCCTTGTCATATACGTCCAGATGTAATATGCCGAAAACACCAGAATCAAAACATAGACAATATAGGCGAATGGTGAGAGCAACGGGTAAGGCTTCACCTTGAAAGTCAATGAGCTTATGTGGTCCCCCCAGACGCCGTCATTGTTCGCGGCTTTCATCTGGAACGTGTACCTGCCGGGGCGCACATTCACGAAACGGACATATTGCTGGTTCTTTGGAAGGATGGTCCATTTGTCGGAGATTCCGAGCATACGGTACGAATAGGTGTTCCTGTCCTGCTCAAGATAGCTGTCACAGGAGAATCCGATGTCGAAATTGGACTGCCTGCTTGACAATCTGATGACACTTGAACGTCCACGCTGGCCATCAAGCGTGGCGACAGCCTGCCTCAGCGGCCATCCATTCTCTCCAGGATGCACAAGATGGTCATTAATGCTCAATGATGTGAAATACACCCTTGGCTTCAGAGGATTCGTACGGAAGCGTTCCGGATTGAACATTATGAAGCCGTTTGTGCCGCCGAACAGCATCTCTCCGCCGGTGGTGCGATAACACGAGCGGACATAATACGCACCGCATCTGTTAGGGATGTCAATCCCCGCTCTCCTTATGGATCCATCCTTATGGGAATAACGGAACAATCCTGCGTCCGTGCTCATCCACACATCCCCGGACGCGGGATCCTCCAATATTCCGAAAACAGTGCGGTTAATGAAATCACCGTCCTCATTTGAATTATAGTTCCGGTACGTCCCGTCCGGAGCGAGCATATTCACTCCTCCACCCCTTGTTCCGAACCACACTCCTGAGGATGAGGTTCTGCAGAAGCAGCAGATGTTGTTCGTGGCGTGAGGTTGGTCCGCAAGATAATATCTGGCGGTAAACACACGTGTCTTGGGATTCATCACATAGATTCCATCGTGCGTCATCAACCAAAGGTTCCCGTTCCCGTCGTGGAAAAGGGTCTCGACCCTGAGCCTTATCTTCCTGTCATTCTCATCCTTGAATATGACATTCTCGACATTCCCGGTCCTGCGGTCCCAGAACATAAGCTCGACATCCGGATCCGTAAGCCAGAAACCGCTGTCGCCCTCCGGCTCGAAATCATATACGGCGAGCGATCGTCTGGTGCCGGGCTTGAACAAAGGCATCGGTGTCACTTTGCCCGTGCCCATATCGATAACGCTGACTCCACCGTTGAACGCGGCCGCATACATAAGTTTCCCTACCGGACGCAGTTTCTTTATCATATTGGACGGCAGCACATTGTCTTCTCCAGCACCTTGCCGCCAACTTGTGAACGAATTATCCGTCCGGTTCCATCTTGACAGCCCGCCGCCTTCGGTGCCTATCCAGATGTTCCCGTCATTATCCTCAGCGAACGCGCTGACTATAGGATAGTTCAATCCCCCGGGAGTCGGCTCCATATACCAGACATTATTGTCGTGGAATGTCTGATACGCCAATTTCCCGCCATAGGTTCCTATCCAAACGCCACCGTCCGGATCCGGATATATGGACCAGACGGAATTGTTCGGGAGGGAGCATTTGTCAAGAAGACTGGAAAACAGCAGTTTAGTCTCACCCGAAGCGATGTCGATAAGAAGGAGTCCTGACTGGGTGGCCACCCAGACGATGCCATCAGAATCTATGTAAAGATCCTTGGCATCGCTGGACTTGCCATAACTCTCCGGCAGGTTGAACGTACCGACCAGTTTACCGTCCTTGCCATACACGAAAAGTCCGTTCCGCTTCGTCTGTACATAGACGTACCGGCTATCCTCGACAACATCCGAGATCACGGCGTTCTCGTCATCGCCCACCGTGGCGAAATCCACATAGCTCCCGTCCTCGACACGGAACAGCTTATTGTAGGCCCCCACATAGACATTACCTGCCGAACAAGAGAGATGAAGGGACATCGGGGACACACGCACTGTGTCCGGAAGAGGATAAGCCCTCTCCTTGCCACCGTCTCCGTAACAGATGACATTGTCGTTGAGAATCAGCCACAGACCTCCGTTCATATCAGGATCAATGGCTCCGACATCGCCAGCCACAGAAAGGGAGAACTCCTGCCGCAGATAATCGAACGCATACAGTCCGACGCTTGTCGCGACATAGATCCGGCCATTCTCATCCCTGACCAATTTGCGGTAATCCGCAGGAAGACGATTCGGGCTGGACACGGCCATATTCTCGAAAGAATGCCCGTTGAACATAAACAAGGCATCCGTACCGCTGAACCAGATTCTTCCGACAGTGTCTTTGACAACACTGTTGATGCCTCCGTAATAGGAGGTTTCCGGCATTTGATGGAAACGATAATTCCTGGTGTCGATGGCATAAGATGACACCGACACCAGAAACGAGAACATCACGACAAACAGTTTCATACCTTATGTGGTCATTATTCCGTCACAAAGATAAAGAAAACTATTCAGAATCATTATTTCACAACCACTTCTGACAGCTTCAGCCATCCTTCGGATGTATATTCACCTTTCGCGGATGTGAATATGCCGATCTTCTTGTCCGCCGACGCATCGTCCACGATTCCCACGGCCCAGACATACTTTCCCGCCGGCACCCCTTCCGGATTCACTGTGAACGAATACTGCTTCGGAGAGCCTTTCATCCATTCGTGAGGCTGCGCGTTCTCATCATAGAACATCTTGACAACCTTCTCGTTGGAAGGGTCAAGAAGGGCGAACGCAACCTTGTACTTGCCCACGAACAGTTTGAAGTTGGTAGGACAATAAGCGTAACCGACATTTGCCCATTTATGCGTGATCTCTGACTGCTGACCGGCGGACAGTTCCTTGGGCAGGACGACCTTGGCCGGATAAAGCCTGTAGTTGCCGTCCTTTATGAACTGCTCCATAAGATCATAGGCCTCGTTGAACCAAGACCAGGTCTCGCTCACGGTGACATCATCGTTATAGCGGAAGTCCATCATATTGGCCCTGGCCTCACGCGCCATATCAAACTCACCCTTACGGACATCCGCCCAGTCCTTATATTTCTCTGAATCCCAACGCATAGGAGCATCTCCGTGGGAAGCCTTGACCCATCCTCCCTCAGCGATGATCGGAACAATATAACGATACTTCGCGGCGATGTTCTTCTCCCAAGTGCCGTAATAAGTCTTCATACCGAACGCGCCGCTTCCGATACCAAATCCTTTGTTCACAGCCGACTGCACCATATCCTCCGAATCAGGATTAACCCCATCCGTGGTGGAGCCAAGAGAACGATGATAGTTTATGAATATAGGAATCTTGAACTCCTTGGCGAAAAGCGATGTGACCCACTCGAACACCGGCTTCTTAGGTGTCTCGTCACCCGTGGAGTAGATGCAACTGTGATATTCACCCCATTTTCCGATTCCGACTCCGTGCACAAACTCATAATGGTCGGGATCGTTGATCTCCTGGGCGAAGTCGTGGACGAACTTCTCATAGCACCGCTGGAAAACCGGATCATCAGGGTACGGAGTCCAGACCTTCATCGACCCGGTCTGAGTCTCATAGCCCTTGGCCCCCTTGTCACGGATATAGAGAGGGGAACAGAACTCGTGCTTATCACGACTGTCGATGGCATAGCCGAAACCGACCCTCATATTACGTTTGCGTGCCTCGGCGATGAGGCTCTTGTAACGCTGGGCATAGACAGTATTGCAGCCATCCTGCCAGACATATACCCCCTCTTCAGGATTCAGTTGAGCCCAGGTGGTCCTGATCAGAAGGGTGGTTGCATAGCTTGTGACATCGACCGGACCGACCGATGACTCCATAGAGTCATATCTCGTCCAGAAATCAGAAAGATCGTTTCCAAGCCCGGCATAGAGAACCCAGCCGCAAAGAGGATTGCGAAGGACCGTGGTCTTGTCCGGGGTTATATTCATTGTCACATAGTTGTCAGGATCACGAGACGGATCCCCCTCTTCTTTTGATCCGGAGCAAGACGCGAAAAGCAACGCCACCGCCGCACCGACCAGTATAGTACGAATGCTCAATTCCATATTCATAAATATTATTTGACCGTGACTTCGGCCACTTTCAACCATTTATCTGCGGAAAGTTCGCCTCTTGCGGCAAGTTCGATCGCAGGGATGTTGTCATTTTCCGTGTTGACGATGGCGACGGCCCAGACATATTCACCGGCAGGAACCTTGACAGTGAAGTCTGTCTTGTAGTCGAAAGATTTAGAGCCGGTCCACACTGAAGGCTCACAATTCTCATCCACCTGAACCTGAACGGCTTTGCCGCTCTTGTCAAGAAGCGCGAACGCCACTTTGTAACGATAGTTCCACTGAGGGATATTGTTCGGGAAATAGCCCCAACCTATATTTTTCCAACGATGCGCGAGAGAGACTTTCGCACCTGACGAAACGGATTCCGGAACGCTCACCTGCTCGGGATAGATCCTGTAGCCTCCTTCGGAGATGAACTGCTGGACGAGGGAAAAAGCATCCTCGAACCACGAAGTGGTCTCGTCTCCGACACGGAAATCCATCATATTGACCTTGGCGACCTTGCAGTCGTAATACTCACCTTGACGAACATCCTCCGGATGACCTTTACGATAGCCTCTGGAGTCATTCCAGTAACTATGCTGGTTCACAATCCAGCCTCCCTCCATTATTATCGGGCGCTTGTACATCCAGGTGGCGGCATAGGCGCGTTCCCAATCCCTATAATAGTCAGACATTCCGAAAGCGTCCTGCCTAAGGCTGTAGCCTTTGCTGACAGCAAGGTTCAGCAGTTTCTCACTGTTAGAGTTGGCCGAGCCATCGCTCGCGGGATGACCTATCACCCTATGATAATTGATCGCAAGAGGCACCTTCGTGAAGTTTTTCGAGTACACGTCTGTAATCCAGTCCATTACCTCGTACTTAAGGCGTTCGGTGTTCTCTGTGACAGCATTGCCGTTCTCATAGACAACGTTGTGCCCCTCGCCCCATTTTCCAAGGCCATAGGCATCGATGAATGCAGTGGTCTCGGGATCATTGAAGTCCTTTGCAAGTTCCTCGATAAACTTCTCGTAGTACCGCTGAAAGACAGGATCCTGTGGATAAGGAGTCTTCCTCAAAGGATAGTTGGCGTTCTCCAGCCAATACGTGGCCCCGTTATCGAACACGAAAGAAGGTGTGTTCTCGCCTTGGTCACGTCCGTCCACAACCACACGGAAAGCAATCGGCAACCCTCTGTCAAGGGCCCCGTGGATCATCTTGTACAGTTTTGTGGACGGGTCACGCCAAGCGTACACCCCATCAGAAGGATTGAACGTCCGCCAGTTGGTCCTGATGTAGCAGGCTGACGCATAATCTCTCACACGGACATTCTTTCCCAACTCGGACACGTAGATCTCTCTGTCCCAGTACGAAGGATCACCCGAAGCGCTTCCATACATCACCCAGCCGTTGAGCGGGTTATGCAAAACGGTCTTCTTGTCAACATTGAACTTGACCACCGTCAAGTCCGCGGGCGTGTCTTCGCTTCCGGAACCTCCCGTAGGCTCCTTCGAGCAACTGCACAAAGAGCACAGCGCCAAAAGCGCCGTGCCCATCAATGCAGTACCTGAAAATATGTTTTTCAGATTCATATTCAGAATATTATTCACCTCGTTTTTCCATCCATATCCTCATATTTCGGAGGTCGAAGATGATGAAGTTCGTACCGCTTGGAACCTTGAAGTAGTTTCCACGGAGGTGTGAACCGCCCTCCATATCCATCCACTTGCCCATCGTCACGCTCTGGTCATAATTCGTGCCAGTCCATACAGGAGCGAATACGTATGAGTTATTAGTGTTGTAAGGATTGCCATCATTGAATCCATCCACCTTGAGGCTGGAGATGATTGCGAAGTCGGTACGTCCTGAACCAAGCACACCGCCTGTGTAGACAAGGATCTGAGGATCAGCGAGGGAGACTGTGCACTTGAGGTCCTTTCCGCCGGAGGCCCAGCCGACAGACTCTCCACGGCCATAGAGCTTCTCCACAGTTGTAGTGATGGTCGCGTGACCATTGTCACCATCTGTAGGTGTCTTATGGTTAGGCTGCCAAGTCACCGTGAACGGCTTGAGGTCTGTCGCCGGAGAGTAGATGGTGGCTTTCGCGGTCTTCATATCAACCACAACACGGTACTGTCCGGCGGAGGTGATGTTCCAGGCGAACGGAGTCTCGGTCATCGTGATGTCAACAGTCTGGCCATCCTTCAAGGCGGTGGATCCATCCTTAGGAGCGATATAATATCTTACGCCTTCGTACTCTACAGGTAGCTGCAAGTCACCGATAGTGAGGTCACCGAGCCAAGCGAACTGGAACTCGTTCTCCAAAGTTCTGGAGATTTCCTCCTCATCCACCGCGGTGCCGCCCACAAACATCTTGTCGGCATCAAACACGGTGACCTTGATAGGGGTCACAACAACCTGAACAGTACGTACTTCCGGCATCTCGAATGTGGAACCACCCTCCCACTGCGCGGTGACGCGGAACTCAAGGGTGAACTGCTTGTTCACAGGAAGTCCCCATCTTTCGGTGGCCCAGGTGTTGAGCTGTTCAACTGTGAAACTCTGGCTGAACTCACCCGGATCCATATCGGTACGGATCACGGTCTTTGAGCCGAAGTTGTTCCCGAGCACATCGAGTTTTGTCTCGTATGAGATCATATAGTCATCACCCATATTCCTCGCCTCTGTCCAACTGAAGGTGACAGCGTCTTTCTTCAGGTTTTCCTCAAGAAGAACAACGTCTTCCGAAGATGTCGTCAATGTGAGGTTCTCGTCCACCGGATCGATGTCGTGATCCATCGGATCCCATTGGCAGGACATAGCGACCGCCGCAACGGCAAGCATTGACAATGCCTTATTCATATATTTCATAACTATCATCAATTAATTAAAAATATAATCCATTAATATCCTGGGTTCTGAGGGAACTCGCTGCCTCTGTTGGCATCGAGGATCTCCTGAGGAACAGGCCAAAGGGTGAAGTGCTCGTCAAACTGATCGGCGATGGTAGGATTGTACTTCTTCACACGGGCGACAAACACATCGGCTCCCATTCTCTCAAGGGTGAACCGGCGGCTTTCCTCGCCGACCATCTCGCGGATACGCTCGTTAAGAAGTTCGTCCACAGTCACTTCCGAAGCCTCAAGGTTTCTAACCTTGGCTCTCTTTCTGATGACGTTGAGAGCATCGGCGGCCTTCTGCGTGTCACCCATTCCAAGATAGGCTTCCGCAAGATGAAGGTAGGTCTCACCGAGACGACACTTCATACGGTCCTTATACGAGCCGGTAAGCTGGAGGTTGTCCTCCTTTCCGAAGAAGAACTTTGTGAGTGCCGGGAAGAGCTGACCCGTTGACCAAGTCTTGTCGGTGATCTCACATTTCTTGCCGAGGGATGCCGTGATGAGCGGGTTGTTGTAGTACCAGTCTCTCTTTATGCTGTACTTGGAGTTACGCATATCCCCATCCTCGAAAATACCGTTCTCGGACGCTCCGGACACAGCGCAATCGTCAAGTGTGGCACTGGTGTTCTTCGTACCGATCCACCATTTCATAGGAGAGATCTGCGCGAGTCCACGTCCGCCAAGCGAGTCCGCAAGAGCGAAACCATTGATGGCAAAGTACTGAGGATTCCACGCGCGGCGTGTCCAGTCATCGGAATTGGTACCGCCACCGACCGTCTTGTACTCGAACTGCATAACCCAGATGCTCTCGGTATTGCCGCTGGTGCGGTTCTGATTGTTCTCGATGAACATATCGCTGAAAGCGTCTCCCTTCTCATTCTTGCTTGCGCCGAAGCGAGTGGTGTTGAGGGCGAAGTATTTGCTGTCGATAACCTTGTTGGCACACTTGGCGGCCTCCTCGAAGCAGGTCTTGTCATTCGTCAGGTGCCCCTGGAAGTTGTACATCTCGCTGAGGAGGTGATAAGCGGCCCAGCAGGTGAGTTTTCCGGTCTTCACCTTATCCGGATCAGTAGGAAGATTCTCGGCCGCGTAAGTGAAGTCATCTATGATGTGTTTGAGGACTTCCTCTTTAGGATCTCTTGTGAAAGAGAGTTTGAAAGGATTCTCGATGGTCTCCACCCACGGAACGTCACCATAAAGATAGACAAGTGATCTGTAGGCATAAGCGCGGAAGAATCTCGCGGTGGCTATGGCTATCTGCTTATCCTCAGGATAGTCCCAGTTGGTGTTCTTCTCCGCATAGATAAGGATCTCGTTGGCGGAAGCGATGAGGTTGTAGGACCAGTTCCAGTAAGATCTCACGAAACGCGTGGCCGATGTGAGAGTAAGGTCCGCGAACGGAGTAAGGGAACCATCCTTGGCACCATTCTGGTCAACGATGTCAGTGGCGATCTGGAGAGCTTCATAGGCGCAGGCCGCACCGTGCATATAGGCGCCGTTCTCACCCCAGGTGTTGTACTCTGAACGGGCGATGGAATACAAACCGTTGCATCCGGTCTCGAATCCCATTGAACTTGTGTAGGTGTTGTCCGGAGCGAGAGAGCTCTTGAGGTCCTCATCAAGAAATCCGCTGCAGGAAGCCAGGGCGGCCACAGCAATGGCGGCGAGGCCGGACTTTAATATATTCGTTTTCATATTTCTGATAATATTCATATTAGAATGTAACTGTGAGTCCAAACATATAAGAACGTGCCGTCGGGTATGACGCGAACCAAGTGTTGTCATAGTTGAGCATCTGGCGCATATTCGAGATGACACCTACATTGTTGACGCTGACATTCACATCGACAGCGCTGAGGTGAAGCAACTTCGTGGCTTTCTTAGGGATCTTGTAGCCGAGGGTCACATTCTTGAGTGAGACATAGCTCATCTTCTTGTAGAATCCGTGGCTGAATCTGTTCACGTAGCCTGGAGATGTGTACTCCGCGTCAGGCGTCTCCGGAGTCCAGTATTTCGCTCCGTGAATATAGTTGCCAGAGCCGAACGCCCACGAACCGATGTTGGCCACATTGTCGGTCATCCAGGTACCGAACTTGCCGTTGAGGAGGAATGAGAAATAGAAATCCTTGTACTGGAATCTGTTACCCATTGACATCGTGAAACTTGGCCTTGTGCTTCCGATGATGACACGGTCGTCCGTGGAGATGACACCGTCGCCGTTGGCATCGTAAAGTTTGGCGTCACCTGGCTGGGCGCCGGTCTGGTGTACCTTCGTGTTGCCGTCCTCGTCAGTGAATGTGAACTCGTCACCTTCCTGCCAGAGGCCCACGATCTTGTAGTCATAGTAAACCGAAAGCGGTTTGCCGATGAACCATTTGTTGTTCACGTCATCCAACCCGTCACCGCGGAGCTCGACGATCTTGTCCCTGTTGAGGAAGAAGCTGAAGTCTGTGTTCCAGGTGAAGTTCTGCTTTCTGATGTTCACAGTGTTCAAAGAAAGCTCGATACCCTTGTTCTGTGTCTCGCCGACATTGTCCCAGATCTTGTTGTATCCGTTCATTATCGGCACGGTACGGGTCATAAGAAGATCCTTGGTGTTGGAGATGTAGGCATCGATGGAACCACCGAGCCTTCCACGGAAGAACAGGAAGTCGAAACCAAGGTTGGCCGTGTAAGTGGTCTCCCATTTGAGGTTCGGGTTACCGATACCATCCGAAGGAAGATAAGCGGAATTCACAGCCGATGATCCGTCACCGTAGATGTATTTCACACCGTTGGTCGCATAAAGACGGTCGAGTGTCTGGTATCTGGAGATGGCGTTGTTACCATTGGCGCCATAGGAGAGACGGATCTTGAGCATATCGACCTTGTCGGTGTTGTCCTTGATGAAGCTCTCCTCTGACATATTCCACGCCACCGCGGCTGAAGGGAAGAAGCCGAACTTGTTGTTGGCTCCGAACACTGAGGCACCGTCGGCGCGGCCTGTCAGTGTGACGAGATATTTGCCGGCATAGCTGTAGTTTAGACGAAGCATATATGACATCATACTCTCCTTCCAGTAGCCGGAGCCGATGGTGACATTCTTCTCGGCGCCGTCCATCTTATAGAAGCTGGAGTCATCGTTCACGAAGCACTCACCGTTCTGCGAGGCGGAGATGTTGGACTTCTCCTGGACAGAGAACAGACCTGTGGCGTCGAAATGATGTTTGCCGAAAGTTCTGTCATACTTAAGGATGTTCTCCCAAGTGTAGTCAGTAGTGTGGTTGTTGCTGATGGAAGCCTTGCCGTCAACTTTCTTACCAGTGACAGTGTTGCGGCCGTAATATGTGCCGGTGAAGCTGTTGCGGTAGTTGTAACCGAACTGGGATTTGAACGTAAGGCCTTTCACAGGCAATTTGACTTCCACGAAACCATTTAGAAGGATATTGCGGCCGGTGCTCTTCTGGTCGGCGTTGACATCCTTCATAGGGTTAGGAAGGTTGCTGTAGTCCATCGGCTCCTCGTAGTAAGCGCCGGTCTCGTCCTTATAGATACCGTAAGGAGACTGCTTAATCGCGTGCTCAAGATTAGGGGTCACTCCGCCGGACTCACGGTTCACGAACTGGGTGGTGATACCTACGGTAAGCCAGTCGTTAAGTACCTGGTTGATGTTCGCATAGGCGCTCACACGGTCATAGTTGGAGTTGTACACAACTCCCGGATTGTGCAGGTAGGAGACAGAGGCCATATACTGCGTCTTCTCGGTACCGCCAGAGAATGACAACTGGTGATCCATATTGAAAACCGTGCGGAATACATAGTCCTGCCAGTCATTGGTGATTCCGAGAGCATAGTTCTGTTTCTCGGACGCACTGATGATCTGTCCGGCAAGCGGATCGAGATCCTCGCCGGTAAGTTGCTTGGTGCCAAGACGGCCCATATCCTGCTTGAAGCGGATGAACTCGTTAGGTCCCATAACCTGGATTCTCTGCATAGGCTGAGATACGCTGAGGCGGGTCTTGTAGGTAACCGACATCGTACCTTCCTTGCCTTTCTTTGTCTGGATAAGGATGACACCGTTGGAACCACGGGAACCATAAATCGCCACCGAAGACGCATCCTTGAGGACGGTTATGCTCTCCACGATGTCCGGATCAATGTCAGCGAGACCACCCTCATAAGGGATGCCGTCAAGGACAACCAAAGGGCTGTTCGTGGCAGACAATGAGTTTTGTCCACGGATAAGGAGAGACTGGTTGGCGCCAGGAGCCTCGGACGATGTCGTGATGGTGAGACCGGCGACCTGACCCGAGATGCGGTCCATAAGGTTGCCGGTGGAAACCATACCGAGAGTCTCCTGGTTCACGACAGACAGACCACCCGTGAGGTCTTTCATCTTCTGTGAACCGTAGCCGATGACCACGGCATCGTCCAGATTGAAGGAGTCAAGCACGAGCTTGACGTTGATGACGGAAGTATTACCGACGACAACCTCTTGCTCCTTGTAGCCAAGGCAAGAATAAACAAGTGCGGAAGATGTCGGAGCCGAGATGTTGTAGGCTCCGTTGTCATCCGTGACAGTCGCATCCTTTGTGCTGCCGCTCTTCACATAAACAACGACTCCTGACAAAGGAGTGCCGCTCTCATCGACGACATTTCCGCTGATTCTCAGAGTTTTGTTCTGGGCCGACGCACTGAATGACATCGCCGTCACAAAACCGAGAGCCGCCAATAAGGCTGTTCTGATTACTTTAATCATAATCGAAAATAGTTTTGTTATTAATCAGTTATTTAACTATTGGATATATTTCTTACCTGATGGTCACCTTGGCGACTTTCAGCCAGCCGTCCTTCGTAAGGGAAGCGGCGTCAACTGCCATATTCAGTCCCGGGGCATTTCCTTTTTCCGTGTCGGAGATCGCGACAGCCCAGCTGTAGTTTCCCGGAGCCACACCTTCAAGCGAGACAGTCAGACTGTAACCCACCGGCTCATTCCGCATCCAATCAGAAGGTTCCGCCTTGGTGTCAACGAATATCCTGGCGACAGTTCCGTCCTCGGCGAGGAGGGCGAAAGAAGGCTTGAATCTGTGGTTCCACTGCCTGATGTTGTTAGGGCAGTAGCCCCATCCCATATTTTCCCAAGTATGTGTCAATGTCAATGTCTCTCCTGTCTTTGCCTCATTTGGAACCACAACCTGAGCTGGATAAAGCCTGTACCCGCCGTGACGGATGAACCTCTCCACCAGATCGATGTTCTGGAACCAGGACTCGGTCTCGTTCCCCACACGGAAGTCCATCATATTCACACGCGCCTCCTCGGCCGCCTCCATCTCTCCTCTTCTGACCTCCTCAGGATGTCCCTCGTGGTACTTTCCTGACGGGTCGATCCAATAGCGGTGGTGAGCGCCGGTGATCCATCCGCCCTCCATTATGATCGGAACCTTGAAATTCCATTTGGCGGCGAACGCCTTTTCCCATTCCTTATAATATCCTGTCATCCCGAAGGCATCGTGACGAAGGCTGTACCCCTTGGAGATGGCGCTCTCAAGCATTCCCTCCGAATCCGGATTAGGCTCGTCCTCCCAACCGTTGACCGTCTCCTCGGCAAGCACCCTATGGTAGTTCATCACAAGAGGGACTTCCTTGAAACTCTGGGAATATAGATCCGTGATCCACTCATACACAGGAATCTTATTTTTATTGTCAAGATATTTCATAGAATGAGCCTCACCCCATTTCCCGAGGCCGTAGGCATCGATGAAGTCAACCTCGTCAAACGAATCAAACCTTGAGGCGAAAGCCTTGATGAACTTTGAATATTTCTCCTGAAAGATTGGATCATCTGGGTACGGTGTATACACATCCTTGTCGCCAAGTTTTGACGCGAAAGCCTTTGCCCCCACGTCAAGCACATATTTCGGGGTGTTCTGTCCTTGGTCACGACCATCCACAACGATACGAAAAGCAAGACGAAGCCCTCTGTCACGAACCTCAGTCAGAAGCCTGTTAAGGCGAGAGTCCGGATCATTCCAGAAATATTTCCCTTCCTCCGGTTCCATCGAGGCCCAGCTGGTACGGATGTAGGCCGTGCCGCACCAGTCTGTGACCCTCACCTTTCCGCCAGGGACAGCGGCCGGAAACTCATCGTAATGCTGAGCCTTGCCGAAATCCGAATCCCAATTTCTTCCCATATACATAACCCAGCCGTTAAGAGGGTTCTTTATGATGGAGACTGTGTCAGGAGCGATGTTGACCACCTGATACTCCGGAGTTCCCAGCAGGACAGTCGCCCTAAGAGGAAGATCAGCGGATGACGGCCCCACCAGAATCTCAAACTCTCCAGGTTCGATGACGAAAGACCTTGATTTCACATCGTAGAACGAGAACGCATCCGCCCCCAAAGAAACTGCCATCCTGACTGATTTTCCGGCAGGGATGAACGCCTTCTCGTAGCCCTTGAGTTCCTTGGACGGCCTTGCCACGGACGCGACCTTGTCATTGACATAGACCTGCGCGGTCTCATAAGCCCCTACTTTTCCTGTGTTTGCCACAATGAAGGAGACAAGCACGCTGTCACTTGAAAGTTTCTCTACGTTAATGTCGGAATATTTGAATGACGTGTACGAAAGGCCGTATCCGAACGGATAGCGTGGAGCCACCCCGTTTCTGTCATAGCCTCGGTAGCCGCAGAAGATGCCTTCACGGTACTCTATCCTCTTGAACGGAGTATTCTGCGTCTTCACAGGAGTATTGTCATAATACGAACCATACACCGGATTGTCCTCCCATCTGTTCTCAATGGAGATCGGAAGCTTGCCGCTCGGCGAGATTTTCCCGGAGATGATCTCAGCGATGGCCGTGCCGCCTTCCTGACCAGTGTACCAGGCATAGAGAACAGCCTCGACACCCTCGCTCCAGCCGTTGAAGTCAACGCCTCCACCGGCGTTAAGGACCACCGTCACGTGAGAATGAACGTCAGTAAGCCTGGTGATC
The DNA here is from genome assembly GCA_963596515.1 of bacterium. Taxonomy (GTDB): domain Bacteria; phylum Bacteroidota; class Bacteroidia; order Bacteroidales; family UBA932; genus Cryptobacteroides. Next base: position 26,430 of record CAVBMN010000005.1, on the reverse strand, counting down.
AGGGATTTCTGCTCGGCCGGCAGACTGAACGGCCTGTCGAAGCCTTCTCCCTCAATGTCACTGTTGAATCCGCCGCAATAGATGATACGACCAGCCTTGGCCACAGCCGCGTTCAGCGCTGACTCATTGAAAAGTCCGATCCTCATACGGGCGGTGGCATCGGAAATATTATCGTAGAACTCGAAGCGGATCCGATAGGTCTGTCCTTTCTCGATGCTCTGGAAAGCCGTCCTTGACGACAACGAGTGATTTCCCCAATCCCCTGCCAGAAGTTGATCGTTGACATACAGACGGTAACCATCATCACCGGACAGCCGGAAACGGAGCGTACCTGTCTCCGAAGCTGTGTAGGTTCCTTCCCAGCGGACAGAGAACCCGTCTTCCGGAAGTCCTTCGGCCGGCGATTTCCGTCCCCAATCGAAATTCACGGAAGCATCCGTCCTAACTAGCACCGGATTCCCTGCCAAGGTCTTGTTGTCGTAATACTCGGCCCTGAATCCTGAGTGTCCGTTATCATTCAATGGATGAATTTCAGATGATATATCTTCATAAAGTTCCTCATCTGAAAGGACTTGCACATATTTCTCACCAAACTGTCTTTTGATGCCGTCAGCGATGGTGACAGTATGGAACGGTGTCACAAAGCCGCTTCCTCCACCGGTAGTGGTGACGCAGGCGTTAGGGCCAAGGACAAGAATCCTCTCTCTCTTCTTTCCATAAGGGAGTTCGGAATTTCTGTTCTCAAGCATAACGACACCCTCCCTCGCAAGGTCAAGCGCGACAGCGGCATTCTCCGGATTGTCTTTTTCAATGCTTTCATCCAAAACAGGCTTGTCAAGGAGTCCGAAGCGGTCCAGTGTGGACAGAATGTTGTACACCTTCCTGTCGATGACTTCCTCAGAGATGACGCCAGCCTTTATAAGAGGGATGATCCTCTCTTTCGTAAAATACACTCCCTTAGGACATTCGAGATCCAGTCCCCCATTGACGGCTCCAGAAGTGGAATATACTGATGTCCAGTCAGACATAAGGATTCCGTCGAACCCCCACATATTGCGAAGCACCTCAATATTCATATAGGCGTTCTCGGATGCGTGAACGCCGAAAACAGGGTTATAGCTGTCCATCACAGCTCCGACACGAGCCTTCTCGACAGCCTTTCGGAACGCCGGGAAATATATCTCGTGGAGGGTTCTCTCATCCACATCCGAACTTGCGTGGTGACGGCTCCATTCCTGGTTGTTGGCAGCGAAATGCTTGACAGTGGCGATCACGCCTTCCGCCTGCACTCCTTCAATATAACATTCCGCCACCTCAGAGGACAGGTAAGGATCCTCTCCGAAATATTCAAAGTTCCTGCCGTTCATCGGTGCCCTGTAGATGTTGACTCCGGGTCCCAAGAGAATCGCCACTCCTCTGGCCTTGGCATCCTTCCCAAGTCCGTGACCGAGCCTTTCGGCAAGTTCTCTGTTCCAAGTGGCCGCTGTAAGTATCCCGGACGGATAAAGAGTGCTGGTGGTATTGTTGCGTATGCCCTGAGGGCCGTCCGCCATACGGATTTCCGGAATTCCAAGCCTGTCCACACCACGCAGAACAAAGGATGTGGCAGCACCGATGTAATCACACTTCTCTTCAAGAGTCATTTTCGACACCAACTCCCAAGCGTGGGCATCGCCCTTTTCAGGCTCCGCCATATTATACACGTTATCACCGCCATTCGAAACGGCAGACATAAGAAGAAGTGGAAGTGTAAGTAAAAACGTTACTATCATAAAAGTCTATGTGGTTTTTAAAAATCCGACGGCAAAATTATAACTTCCGGAATATATTAGGGAACGTTTTTATACACAAATGGTTCGTTTTTGTACAACCATTTGACAATACGCCACTTACAAAAATAAAAGAATCACCGTAATCCTCCATAAGGCACGGTGATTTTTGAACATTTCGAGACAAGTTGTATATTTGCATCAGGTTGGTCAACCACATAAAATAGCCTCTCATATATGTCTTGGATCAGATGCGGTGACCATCAAAAAACAAGCGGAATGAATAACAGCAACACATCACTCATCATCAAGGCCATCGCCTTGCTGGCGGCAGGAACACTTGCGGCCAACATCGCCTTCGCACAGGAAAAAGCCAATGCGACAACATCCGGCGACACATCAGTTGACACGACCCATCCGTGGTACGGAGCCAGGGTAGGAATCATAGGAGACTCTATCTCGGATCCGAAAGTAGCGAACGGGCCGGAGAAATATTACTGGTATATGGCGCGGGAGATCGGCATCATTCCTTGCGTTGTGGCCACCAATGGTCGGGAATGGAATGATGTGATCCGGCAGGCGAACAACCTAAAAAGTGAGTATGGGGACAACATCGACGCGATTCTCATCCTGTTGGGAACCAACGACTTCAACGCAGGTGTGCCGATCGGCGAATGGTTCACGGAAGAATATATCCAAGTGGAAGCCGCCAACGGTGAGCCTAAGTCGATGCAGACAAGAAGGCACCGGACCCCGAATTTCGACCAAGACACATTCAAAGGCAGAATCAACATAGCCCTTGATTCACTTAAGAATATGTACCCGGACAAGCAGATCATCCTGATGACACCGCTTCACAGGGGCTACGCCAAATTCGGCGAGACCAACATCCAACCGGATGAGAACTACACCAACAAGTGCGGGGAATATGTTGACGCGTACATCAATGCGGTGAAAGAGGCCGGGAATGTCTGGGCCGTACCTGTGATCGACCTCAACGCCATTTCGGGAATATTCCCGCTCAACCGTTCGCAGAAGGAATATTTCCCGCGGGACAAGGACAGGCTGCATCCGACAGACGAGGGACACGAAAGGATCGCGGCCACGCTCATCGCCTGGCTCAGATGCCTTGCGCCGAATTGCCGGTTATCCCTATAGCGGAATTATCTGAACGAGAATCTGGCTCCGAACGTCATAACGAAATCGAACGGATGATCCTTATAGATTGTCTGTACGGAAGAGCCGTCATCAAAATGGTAGCTCACACCCGGCTCCACATAGAGTCCAATGTTGGATGTAAGATTGGCCTGCGCTCCGGCTGCGGCATTCAATGACCACAGGATAGGCTTGACAGTCAAGCCCTCACTGCGAGTGCCACCCTGCCTTACACCGGACACGGTCTCGGTTGTCTTGACCCTGCCGGAAACGCATTTCTCCGCCATTCCACCGCCGCTGACATACACGGAAAACCTCTTGGAACTGAATGCGGAAGCCGTGAGATTCAGCGGTACACCAAGATACCTGAGAGTCTGTGTTTCTTCTTTCAGAGTGTTTCCCGAAGTAGTGGAGAATGTGCTGCGGAGTGTTGAATATGACAGGCCAGACTCCACACCGAAAATCTTTCCGAAAGACTTGTGCGCCGTAAGCGCCACCCTCACAGGACGCTTGTGCTCGACATCTGTCGTAATAGGGGTACTGGTGAACACCGCGGGGGACATCGAACGTGTCTGAAGATTGTTGCCGGTAAAAGATCCAGCGTCCGGAGACGCAGGATGGTCAAACGACGGATCAGAGCCACGATAGAACATCATAGGATCAAACGACCTGATGTCGTTGCTTGATGTCGTGGCACCGGAAAACGACACGTCAACCGTCACAGGAGAGCCTGTGGCTGATTTCTTAGGGGAAGTCTCGGAAAGATACCGATCCCAATTGTCATATTCATAATCCTCACGGGACTCAATTTTCTCCTTTGGAGCCGCTTTCTCCTCAACCTGAGACTCTACAGACAGATTTTCAACCACCTCGCACTCTGGTTCGGCCGATGAGGATTCCTTTAGCACAGCCTGCGAAGACTCTTGGGTTTCTGACGCGGGAACTGATGGTTTGGAAGGCTTGGTCCGCACCTTTCGTCCTGCGGCACAAGCAGAAGGCTCGGCATCGGCAAGAAGATTCCCAGACAGTCGCACAGCCGTGGATATTCCTTCATCTGAGGAATCCGTCGCCTCGGAAGGCGCAGGCACCGGAGCGACAGCGACAACATCGATCCGCCCATCAGCAGGAGAGACAGAAGAATCCAACAATCTCACCCCGACAAAAGCGCCGACAGCAACCGCCGCGGCAGCAGCACCACGCCAGAGCCAAGGCAAGTCAATCACCGGACGGCGTTTCTTTTCCGGGAATATGGAAGTCTCAATGTCCTCCCACAGTCCGTCCGGAACTGATTCCTCGAATCCGTCCATCTTGTTCCTAAGACCGTCAAGCCATTTCTTATCTTCTATCATATTTTTGTCTCCGTCCTTTTCTTATATTCATTGATCTGCCTCGCAAGCAATGCCCTCGCCCTGTGGAGCTGGGACGCGGAAGTGCTCTCGGATATTCCAAGCAGTCCGGCGATCTCCTTATGGCTTTTCTCCTCGAAAGCGTAAAGGTTGAGCACCGTCCTGTAGCCTTCCGGCAAAGCCTGTATCATCTTCTGAATCACCGACGCAGGCACATCGGTGACTTCCGGTTCTAGATCGTCCTCCTCCTGTGCGTCGGGAAGATCCCATTTATACTCGACAGTGTCGTTCCGTTTCCGCTTTCTGATCAGCTTCAAGGCCTCGTTCACCGAAACCTGCCTCATCCAAGCCTTGAGAGAGCCCTCTCCGCGGAACTCGAACTTGTCCAACGATGAGAAAATCTTAACGAAACTGTCCTGTAGGACATCACGCAATTCATCCTCGCCCGGCAGGTAACGGGAACAGGTGGCCGCAAGGTAGCGCGAATAGCAGTCATAGATCCGCTTCATCGCCCCACGGTCACCTTTCCTTGCCAGCTCGACAAGCCTGCGCTCCTTGTCCTCAGTAAGTTCTCCCATCGGGGTCTTACTCTATTTCGCCAACTCGAAACGGCCGGAATATTTCAGTGTGACCTCCTTTTTCTCATCATTGAAGGCGGTCCAGTGCAGGGTCAGTTCATCTCCGTCCTTGGCTTCCGTCAGGATCTCGTCAATCTTGAACGACACAATCCCGTCCATCGGACGGTTGCTGCTGTCCTCGTCACCATTCCTGTCGTGCCTCAGATAGAGATCGCCGGTCTCCGGATCAATTCCAAGGTTGATGTAGTGAGGCTTTTTGTTGTCCGCACCCCACCAAGTGGCGAAGTGAAGGGTAAGATAGCCATCCTCACATACTGTAAGCCAGTCACCGATAAGTTCGATCGGATCATCGACGCTCTTCTTGAATTCCTCTGTGTAAAGGACAGCCTTCTTGGTCAGGACAGAGTCGATCCAGTTGACAGTTACGGATTTGGTGAACGGACCGTTGTTCACTTCGGAAAGCTCATCATAATTGATCAACGCTCTGGTCTCACCCTTGTAAGGGTTCTTCCAGTCAACAGGAAGAAGGGTAGTCTTCTCGTCCACCTGGAAATAAGTCTCACCGGACTCCAGAGTCTTGACTGTCACAATTGCTTTCGGACGGATGTCATCATAGGCATAACCATCGTTACCAACAGAGCAGGATGACATCGCAGAGGCCATCATAGCCCCGGCAAAAGCCAAAACGGCAAATTTTAATCTGAAATTTTTCATTTGTTTTGATATTTTATATTCATTTAACACATTTTTCAGTCTTCTAAATCCACCAGGACCGAATTCTTGCGTAAAAATGCGAAAAAAAATTTAACTTGCGCTCCATTTTGAAAAAAGGAGTATAAACGGACTTTCGAAGATGAAGAAAATAACTGCGTTCAGAATGGGGATATCCCTGATTCCGATCCTGATTCTCGTGACGCTTTTGGCGCTGAACATCAGCATATTCGGCAGCGATGCCATCCTCGGGGCCAGCCAGGTCGCCCTACTTTTCTCAGCCGGTGTCGCCATCTGGCTGGCTATGTGGCTGTTCAAGGTTCCGTGGCAGGATTTTGAGGATGCGATCAAAAGCAACATCGGTGACGTGACGACAGCCATTGTCATCCTTTTTCTCATCGGAGCGATCTCCGGAACGTGGACAATGAGCGGAATAGTTCCGACATTCATCTACTATGGAGTCAAGATCATCAGCCCCAAGGTTTTCCTGCTGACAGCCTGCGTCATCTGCACCCTGGTCTCCGTTATGATAGGAAGTTCCTGGACCACAATCGCCACGATCGGAGTGGCCCTGCTGGGCATCGGGAAGGCGCTTGGATTCAGCGATGGTATGATTGCCGGAGCCATCATCTCCGGAGCCTATTTCGGGGACAAGATCTCCCCGCTCTCGGACACCACTGTGCTGGCCTCATCGATGAGCAAAGTACCTATGTTCGAGCACATCCGCTACCTGATGTACACGACGGTCCCGTCAATCGTGATAACACTCATCATATTCACAATCCTTGGATTCTCCCACTCCGGAAGCGACGCTTCATTGGTCAATGAATATACCTCCGTCCTTGACTCGAAATTCAACATCACCCCGTGGCTGCTGATTGTTCCGGCCCTGACAGCCGTGATGATCGCACGCAGGATGCCGGCACTGATCGTTTTGGCGTTGTCCACTGTGATGGCCGCCATCGCGGCGATCATATTCCAGCCTGACATAATCAGAGAGATCGGAACCAGGGTCGCCGGAGAAGGATCCGACGCCAAAATCCTGTTCACGGGAACAATAGAGTCCATCTACAACTCCGTATCAGTCGAGACTGGCAATCCGGAGGTCAACGAGCTCGTGGCTTCAAAGGGGATGTTGGGAATGTTGAACACGGTCTATCTCATCATCTGCGCGATGTGCTTCGGGGCCGCGATGAAGGCCAGCGGGATGCTGCACCACCTTGCCTCTATGATCCTTCCGCTGACAAAACGCAGAACCAGCCTTGTGACCTCAACGGTGGTGACGGGCACAGCACTGAACGGGATCGTCTCAGACCAGTATCTCGCCATAATCCTGACTTCAAGCCTGTTCAAGGATGTCTATGAGAAAGAAGGCTATGAGAACAGGCTGCTGAGCCGTGCCGTGGAGGATTCCGCCACCGTCACTTCTCCTCTCTACCCGTGGAGCAGCTGCGGAATGACGCAGGCCACCATACTCAGTGTGCCGACGTTGGCCTATCTGCCATATTGCTTCTTCAATCTGATCAGTCCTCTGATGAGCATAACGGTCGCCGTGATCGGATTTAAGATATTCAGAAATGTCAAACAGTAAAGAATAGTTGTCTTTTTGCTCAAAATTGAGTATTTTTGAACAAACATTCGCACATAATGGACAAATTCAGAAAAATAAACAACTTCGACATCAACCTGCTAAGAGAGTTTCCCGGATTGACTGAATATGACGGGCAGCTGTTCCTCAATGACACGATTGATGAGGAATGGCCAAGAAAAATCAAGAATTTCCCTTCCTTGCCGGCGAAGATGCGTTTCACCGCGATTTTCCTGTGTCTTGGCGGCGAGGCGCGCACAAGGGTCTCCGGGCACGAATATGTCCTGCGGGAGAACGACATCTTTGCGGTCAGCCTCGGCAACATTGCGGAAAGCATCCGTATCAGCAATGATTTCAAGGCTATCTCAGTGTCCATTATGCCGGACAGCAAACTTATGAAATTCACCTACGGCAGCACAAGATACCTTCGGAACTCCTTGTATGAGCCGGTGATCCTGACTCTCACCCCGGAAGAGAGCAAAAGAATGGTGTCATTTTTCGGCACAGTGAAGAACATCATCCTTTTTGAAAGCGATATGTTCAAGGCCGAGGCCCTGGAGGGTGCGTCGGTAATGCTGGCCAGTTATCTATCCGCCAGAATCGCCAACAAAACGGAGGATACCACACAGCCTGTCGTCACAAAATGGAGGAGCAATGAGCTGCTGCGCCGTTTCCTTATCAAGGTCAGCCAGAACTACACTTTTGAAAGAAGCGTGCAGTTCTATGCGAAGCAACTGTACATCTCACCTAAGTATTTTGCCCATATGATCTACAAGGAATCCGGCAAACACGCGAAAGACTGGATCCGCGAATTTGTCATCAAGGACGCCAAGACTATGCTCAAGAGCGGTAACTACACCGTCCAGGAAGTCAGCGAGACCTTGCATTTCGCAAACCAGTCTTTCTTCGGGAAATATTTCAAGGAAGCGGTCGGATGCTCCCCTATGGCCTACAAGGAGAAGGTTATTTCTGATTCTTCAGAAGATCACGGATCTCCTCAAGAAGGACAACATCATCAGGCTTAGGAGCCGGTGCCGCAGGGGCTGCCGGAGCCTCTTCCTTCTTTCTCTGCAACTTAGCCAATCCCTTGATGGCAAGGAATATACTGAACGCGATGATCAGGAAGTTCACTGTCTCCTGAATAAAATTGCCATAGTTCAGTGTCACGGCCGGCTTGACAACCTCCGCGCCTTCCATCACAGCCTTGTGAAGAACAATCTTAAGGTTTGTGAAATCGAAACCGCCGATGAGCACACCGACGCACGGCATAATGATGTCGTTGACGAGCGAAGTGACAATCTTGCCGAACGCGCCGCCGACAACTACACCGACAGCCAGATCAACCACATTGCCTTTCATCGCAAAGTCCTTGAACTCGGACCAAAACTTACTTTTTGCCATAATATTAATCAGTTGTTTTTAAGTGTGTTTCTTACAAATTCCTCAGCCTCGGAGAGGGTCTCGAACTTTCCCACATCGATCAGCCTCAACTCCTTCGGGACTATTCCATAAATCGGATGCCTCGCACATTCCTGAATATAGAAGTCCGTGATCGAGAAGCGGTCGCCCCAGCCATCCTCATCAAAAATTTTGAATATGCCGTCGGAGATGCAGTGAATGCCAGCGAAGGCATATTTCCGGAATCTCGAAGGATCGATCTCCCCGTATGGGCTCTTGACCTCACCGGTCGCCAGATTCGTCCATCCGACAAGCCTCATATCGTCATCGAACAGGAAATATCTCTGTGTCTTACGGTCGCTGACAAGAATGTTCGAGAGAGCGTCCGGACGAGCCTGTGAGATGAACCAGTTCACATCCAAGTCAGACAGGATGTCCACATTGTGGACCAGAAACGGGCTTCCCTCAAGCAGCGGACGGGCGAATTTGATACCTCCTCCGGTCTCCCGCAGAAAATCCCGCTCGTCAGAGAACTTGACATTGACCCCGAAATCATCCTGCTCGTGAGTGTAACCTACGATGGAATCCGGAAAATGATGGACATTTATTACAAAATCAGAGATCCCGGCAGCCTTGAGTTTGGACACGACACGGTACAGCAAAGGTTTTCCGTCAATCGGAACCAAAGCCTTTGGCAGAGTGTCTGTGATCGGCTTCAGCCTCGTGCCGAGACCTGCCGCGAAAATCATCGCCTTCATCTACAGGATCTTCTCGATGTCCAGTTCCCTGTGGGTAACCGTGATCTTTATGTCAAACTTGTCGGCCAGATGCTGGGCCAGATGCTCCGCACAATAAACCGAGCGATGCTGTCCGCCGGTGCATCCGAAGCAGACCTGCAAATGGGTGAACTTTCTCTCTATGAAGCACTTCACGTGATTGTCCACAAGATCATTGACATTGTTCAGAAACTTAGTGACTCCCCCATCGTCCTCAAGGAAGGTGATGACCTCCTTGTCTAATCCGGTGAACTGGCGGTAATGCTCGTACTTGCCAGGATTGTTGATCGCTCTGCAATCGAAGACATAACCACCTCCGTTGCCTGTAGTGTCAACCGGGATGCCTTTCTTGTAGGCGAAGCTGAACACCTTGACTTCCAGACGTTTGTCCTCGGCGATATTATTGAATTGCGACATTGTCGTCAGTTTCGTAAGTATTTCGTTCAGATAAGGATAGTCCTCGAACGGCTTCTGGAGCAGACGGCGCAGATTGCTCAGCGCATAAGGCACACTGGCGAGGAAATGTGGCTTCTTCTCGAAATATCCCCTGAAACCGTAAGCTCCCAGAACCTGAAGGGTTCTGAACAGAACGAACAGACGGAGCCTTTCGTTGAAATATTTCTCGTTGACTTCAGTGTAGCCTTTCAAAGCCCGCAAATATGTCTGTACCATCTCCTTGCGAAGGTTCTCCGGATAACGGGAGCGGGCCTGCCAGATGAATGATGCTACATCGTAGTAGATCGGGCCTCTGCGTCCTCCCTGGAAATCAATGAAGTAAGGCTCACCGTCCTTCATCATCACATTCCTGGCCTGGAAGTCACGGTACATAAACGTGTCCCCCATATCCTGCATCAGATCCGTCTTCAACCTCTCGAAGTCGTCCTGAAGCTTCACCTCATTGAACTCCAGACCGGTCGCCTTCAGGAAGCAATACTTGAAATAGTTCAGGTCAAAGAGGATCATCCGCTCGTTGAACGCCGGCTCCGGATAGCACACTGACCAGTCCAACCCCTCGGCCCCCTTGAACTGGAGCTTCGGCAGCATCTCCATAGCACGGCACAGAAGGCGGCACTCGTAGGAGCTATATTCACCGCTCTCCCGCCCCTGGGTGACCACTTTGTAGAGCTGGTCATCGCCAAGGTCTTCCTGAATATACCGCATTCCGTCCTCGCTGACAGCCAGGACTTTCGGCACTTTTATGCCTTTGCCGAGGAAATGGGAACTTAGGCTGATGAAGGCGTTGTTCTCCTCGCGGCTTGTCCCTATGACACCTATAATGGAGATATTCCCGCCCTTGAGACGGAAATATCTCCTGTTGCTCCCGGAGGAGTTAAGTTCCTCCGTGTCATTCACTTTCTGACCTGTATAACTTTCAAATAAGTTCCTGAGTTTGTCCATTAATGTCTAAACTGTTAATAGAGACTGTTGTAGGAAGCAGTTCTGTTTGAATAATAATTGTATTGGTTGGCAAGCTTGCCGTACATCTGTCCAAGAACCTCAAGGTAAGGCTTACCTTCAATGAGGGTGAGCCTGTAAACAGTGTCGTCAACCTTGTAGAAATCCATCCCGTCCATAGTGATCGTGTCGTAGTCATCCGGAAGATCCTCGACAAGAGCCCCGGCCGGAGGGACGATGACCTCGTACTGACCATTGGAGTTGACGATGTAGAAGACTCCGTCCTGATAGTAGTACGGTTGGTTGGCGTAGGCGTAGCTCTGAACGAGCCCCAATCTGTCCGCAAGCGAATAGGCGTTGTTGGCTCTCGTAGAGTTCAAGGCGAACAAGCTGTTCTGTGCGGCTATGGTGGCGTTGTTCTGTGCGATGATCCTGTTCTGCTCCTCTATGATCCTGTTGTTGGCGTCGATTGCCTTGTACATCCGGTAGGTGTTGTTGTAGTAAGCAAAACGCACGGACGCGAAGACCAGATCGGAGACGGCTCTGTCAATGCAGACACCGAACGGCGGACGGCAAACCACGAATATATCGCCGTAAGGTCTGTAATATATACCGTCATAGATGCAGTACTCGACTCCCCAATAGGTCATTCTCCTGTAACGAGGCGGCAGGTCGTGAACCCTATAGCCGTAGCAATGGTGGTCGTGCGACCAGAAATGTCTCGGGCGGTCGTATGGCATAAAGTCACGGTCGCGCGGCGGGATTCTGTGAACGTTCCTGTCCTCGCCTATCCTCATAAAATCACTGCGGTTCTCCCTCATCACATCCTTTCCGCTGTTGGCGTTACGATCGTATGATGTCAGCCCTCCCCTTGTGGCGTTGCCGACCCTTTGGGACTGCTCTCTTCTGGTGTCAGTGGCCGAACTACGGGCGGAAGTGCTTCTGGAAGAAGATGATCCTATCTGCCTTGCCACCCTGCCGTTGGAACTTCTTGTCGATGAAGATGATTCCCTTACAGATGAGGAAGAACGTGACGAGGATGACGAGCTTCTGACTGACGAAGAAGATCTGCCCGAAGACGAACTCCTTACAGATGAAGAACCGGTAGAGTTTCTGCGATTGTTGTCCTGTGAACTCCTTGAGACACTGGAGCTACTCCTACGGTTATTGTCCTGAGAACCTCTTGACACACCGGAACCGTTACGGCGGTTGTTGTCCTGATAGCTTCCGCTGTCATTGCCACTGGAAGAAGACCTTGACGCAGAGGACGAGCTTCTCACGGAGGAAGAGGATCTATTGGAAGATGAGCTTCTTACCGATGAGCTTGAGTTTCTGTTATTGTCCTGTGAGCCGCGCGATACGCTGGTGGAAGAGCTTCGGCGATTGTTATCTTGGGAACTCCTCGACACGCTGGTACCACTCCTGCGGCTGTTGTCCTGTGCGCTTCTGGAGACGGAAGAACCCGAACTTCTTGTAGAAGAAGAACTCGTGCTACGTGTAGAAGATGAACCGGAACTTCTTGTGGTGGAAGATCCGGAAGTCCTTGCCGCCGATGATGATGAAGAACTTCTGGACGAAGATCTGGTCTGGGAAGAAGTGGCGCTACTCCTCGATCCGGAAGAGCGTCTTTCCTGTGAATATGAATCAACCGGTGCTGCGATAAGGGCCAATGCTACGGCCGATGCGATCGCGATGTTCAGAATATTCTTCATTTTGATTCGGTGTTAAGTGGTTTAATAATAAAGCCAATACTTTTTGGAAAGCTTCCTGAACGCCTCAACATCCTTTGACCAATAGTCAGCGATGTCATCGACCTTCAGACGCTTTCCGAAAGCGGTTCTTACATAATCCGTACCACAGACCTTGTCGAACATATTGTTGCGTTCCTTTGAAAGGGCGAACGGATTCTTTTCCGGATAGAGTTCGTTCACGGCCTGCATCACGTAGAACTGGGTCAACGTGCAGCAAGCCGCCTCATAATCAGTGTAATGGAACTGGACTCCGTGGATAAGTTTTCCTTGGAGACTGCCGGAGAACGGTTTGAAATGAATCGTCCTGAACGCCACACCCGGAAGGTTGTAACTGTCCAGACGTGCCTTCAAAGCATCAGCATCGATCCACTCGGCGGCGAACACCTCAAACGGAAGGGTGTAGCCGATGCCGATGCTGAGATACCCTTGGAACTCCCCAGCGATGCCGGAGGACGGATAGTTCACGGCTGACTGAGGATAAGGAATATTCGGGGACGGGAGCACCCAAGGAAGGTTCGTGTCCTGATAGAGCATATTCCTTGTCCACCCTTCCATAGGGATGACGGAGAGTTTGCATTTCAGCGGTGCCTCATTGCCTTTCTCGCCACAGTTCAAGCCTTCCTCGTTCAGAAGAAGGGCAAGCTCGCCGACAGTGAGACCGTAGATGTAAGGGATTTTGAACTCGCTGACGAAAGAGTGGAAGCCAGGCTCCACGAGACAGCCTTCGATCTTGTTGCCGCCCAATGGGTTAGGTCTATCAAGAACCATCACTTCGATGTCGTTCTCGGCGCAGGCGCGCATCACCAGGCCGAGAGTGCTGATGAACGTATAGGAGCGGCTGCCGATGTCCTGGATGTCATAGACGACGATGTCAAGACCTTCCAGCATCTTCTTGCTCGGCTTGCGGTTCGGCCCATAGATAGAATACACCGGAAGTCCAGTCTTAGGATCCTTGGTGTCAGCGACATAAGAGCCGGCGTAGGCATCCCCGCGGACTCCGTGCTCAGGCGCAAACAATGTCTTCAGATTGACTCCCGGAGCCTCGTGAATGATGTCAATCGTTGAGCGGAGGTTATGATCGATACCGCTCGGATTGGTGACAAGACCGACATTCTTGCCGACAAGTCCCTCAAAACCACGGCCTTCCAGGACTTCGATTCCTGTTCTCACAATATGTTTTTCAGCAGCGGTGACAGATGAGGTCAAAGCCACGGCGGCCAACACGACGGTTAATATTCTTTTGACTGCGTTCATATATTCATTGATTATTTTTTGCCATATTCAGGATCAATCCTGCGGTCCGCGAAGAAGGTGACGATGACGGTCGCTATGCAGCAGACAATGACCATCCAGAAGAAGCCCTTGTAGCCGAGGGACTCCTGCAGGAAGCCGGCGAACATTCCCGGAATCATCATACTGAGCGCCATAAAGCAGGTGCAGAACGCATAGTGGGAGGTCTTGAACTCGCCCTCGGAAAAGTACATCATATAGAGCATATAGGCGGTGAATCCGAAGCCGTAGCCAAACTGCTCGATGGCGATGCAGGTGCTGATGGTCGCGAAGCTTGTTGGCTGGACCACAGCGAGATAGACAAACGACAGACAAGGCAGTGTCATACAGGCTGCCATAATCCAGATTGACTTCTTAAGACCGATGCGGGAAGCGAGCAAACCGCCGAGGATGCCGCCAAACAGCAGGAATATCACGCCGAGCGTACCGTATGCGATGCCCACCTCCGCGGTCTGCATCCCAAGTCCGCCAGCCTCTCTGGCCGCCACAAGGAACGGAGTGCACATCTTTATGAGGAATGCCTCCGGAAGACGGTAGCAAAGCATAAATATGATAGCGAGCCACACGCCCGGTTTCTTGAAATATGTCGTGACAGTTCGTCCGAATCCAGCGAATATTTCGGCGACCTTGTTACCTGATTCTTCCTGAATATTAGGGACATCGGACTCCGGCTTCGGAATCGCAAACGTGTGATAGAGGGTCAAGGCGGTGAGAAGAATGCCTGAACCGCCGATGGTCAGCTGCCAGGCAAGCGGAATATTACCGGTCCTTGTCTCAAGCAATCCGGCCACAGCCACGATCACACCGTTGCCGAAGACATTAGCGAGTCTGTAGAACGTGCTGCGGACTCCCACGAAGGCCGCCTGGCTGCTTTGGCTCTGGGCCAGCATATAGAACCCGTCAGCCGCTATGTCGTGGGTGGCCGAGGCGAATGCCGCGAACACAAAGAGGATGAGTGTGAATGTGAACAGGCTCATCGGAGTGCTGCCGGCCGCAATGGATTCCGCTGACGGATGCGGCATCGTAAGTGCCTGTACGACAAAGGCGATGGACATTATGACCTGCATCGTGATGATCCACCATCTCTTTGTCTTGATGATGTCCACGAACGGGCTCCAGAGGAACTTGAGCGTCCACGGAAGATAAAGCAAAGATGTGAACAAGGCCATCTGTCCGTTCGGAACGCCCATCTTGGCGAACATCAGGACGGAGACATTGTTGACCAGAAAATATGGAATGCCCTCCACAAAGTAGAGGGTCGGGATCCACATCCAAGGGTTACGTTTAGTGAAATTACTCATTATGTGTCAGTTATATTATCTTCTTTCCAGAACGCTGTCTGGATAGTAGTGCAGCAGGATCTGATCGAAGGTGTAGCCTTTGCTGGCCATCACCGCAGCGCCGATCTGGCAAAGACCTACCCCGTGCCCCCAACCGGCTCCGTTGAGGATCAGCCTGTCGCCAATCCATTTTATCTCAAAGGCTGAACTCTTGAGATGGGATTCCGACAGCCAGCGGCGGATGATAAGCTCCTTGCCTATGACCATCGTCCTCTTGTCTCCTACAACCTTGAGCCTTTTCAGTCTGCCGGAAGGGCCTCTCTCAATCGGGACAAGGTCACGGATGATGCCGAAATCCATTCCGGAGCGTTTGCGGACAAGATCGGAGACCTCCGTTCTGGAATATTCAGTTGTCCATCTGTAGAAATCCTTTGTCTCCAGGTCGTAGTCATTAAGCACCTGTGAAAGAATCTTTTCGTCGTTGGTGTCGCAGAACACTTCGCCACCTTCCTTCCAGTCAGGAGTGTCCGGAAGTGGTTGGAGATACGGGTAATCCTTGTCCTCCCAGCAGGTACTAAATATTTCCATACGGCCTCCGCAGCATTTCGAGAAGCGCGCGTCACAAATCTCGCCTTCCGATGTAAGCACAAGTCCCCACGTCTGGTCTATGGCCTTGCGGACAGTGTCGCCAACGGCCATCGTGAGGCCTTGGTAACGCTGGCAGTGATCATCGGCGCAGACATCGAACAGGGTGTGGTCATCGTGGTCGAACCATTTGATGTACTCGTCACCTTCGGTCACTGAGCCTGTCGAAGTGACTGAAGGCGATGAGGTCGCTTCGGCAGGCTCAGCGACCGGGGTGTTGTACTCAGCGACCGAAACCGGTCCCTGAGCCCGCCGAAGGGTCGGTTTCCGACGGTGCTCCACCTGTGCCATAACCCAGGAGCGCGAAATAACAGCGTGCGCCTTGAGGAACTCCAGACCTGCCGAAGCCTTCATTTCAGAAGAAATCACGCTCAGAAGGTAGTCCTCAACCCCGACAATGTTAACGGCCGTGACCTTCCCGCTGTCCACGATGAACTTGAGGGTACCGGCAAATTTCTGCGTCACTTTTCGCTCCCAATGGAAATCCACTCCAATAGTCACCCCGTAAAGGATGAACGACGGCTCGGCGAACATAGTGGCCTCGGTCTGCGCCTCGAACACCAATTCGTCATAAAGGACTCCGTTATAAGAGATTCGCCCTGCCGAATATTCAACTTTCTGCCGTCCGGCACCGTCAGAGATGATTTCGAACTCTATCTCCTTACCGGACATTATCCCGACCTCCAACCTGCGCTGAGTTCTGGTCAGTCTCCAGATGATGCCCTTCTCGGTCTCATCGCTGACGGTTATCTCACGGACTACTGACGTAAGAAGCTCTGAGTCAAGCTTGTCGTAGTCCTCACGTTTCGGAGCCACAAACACGCCACCCAGATCAGCGCATCCCGGACTCATCGCTAGATGATCCGCCTCGGTGGAATAATAGTTGTGCGGACGATGTTTCTCCCTGAATATCACTATGGAACGATATTCCCCGTTATGTGTCCAGGCGAACAGATTGATCTTCGGCTCATCCGAGTTCTCCGGCATCGGAGCGCAATCCATAAGCCGGTAGAAAAGTTTCGCCACGGATTTTGCCGTGCCGCCGCAAAGGACAAAGACCCCGTTGGCATATTCATTAAGATGGAAGAGTCTGGCTTCCTTGACGTTCGTGAGAAATTCCAAAGTTTTGCCCTCGTCGGTGGCCAGAAGTCCGTCCACCCTGTTCTGGAGCGGCATCAGTCCTTGCGGACAGGCCTGGAAGTGCATATGATCCGGCGCTGAGGCCCCGCTTATCGGGCCATTGTAGAATCCGAGATATTCATTATGTGCATTGACAAAGTCGAGAAGGTCTTGGTAACGGTGCCAGATGGATTGCCGCGTGTGCTCGAAGCTGGAGATCACGAGATGCGACGGGAAGATCGGGTACGGGTTCAGCGTGACGCGGTATTTCCGTCCCTTGCGTCCCTCAAACTCAATGTGAGTCTGCTGCGCCGGACGGTTCTCCGGGCAGAGAAAGCAAGGCCTCTCGCTAAGGGACTTTGGATCCAAGGCCGCCTCGGAAGATATTTTCCGGCAAGGGTTATGCTGGACTATTATCTCAAGTCTGCCTACACTCAACCGTTTGGTTTCCACTTTCTTGAGATCACGGTAGTTCTCAGCGGCGAGCGGCCAGACCGACAACTGGTCCTTTATGAATTTGTCAATGTTATTGTCCATCAGAGCAAAGCCAGTAATGTGTCCTTGATTGATTTGAATTCCTGTTCAAAATTCGGAGTGAACAGTCCCTTGTGCAGATTCGACTCGATCTCGGACATATTCCAATAGCGGCCTTCCGTGACCTCGTCATTGTCAGGCTTCAAAGTGAAGTTGCCGACGGTGGCGAAGACATTGACCAGTTCCTTCTCACGCGCCGACTCCCAGACGTAGGATTTAAGGAATATGGGGTTGAAGTCCCTGAATCCCAGTTCCTCCGAAGCCTCACGATAAAGCGCCTCTTCCAACGTCTCGCCGTAATCCACGTGACCACCCACCGCAGTGTCCCAACGCCCCGGAAGAAGATCCTTCTTCATCGAGCGTTTCTGAATATAAAGACATCCCTCGCGGTTGATGATGTGAAGATGGATCACCGGATGCATCAACTTCGAGCCATCGTGCACCGACTGCCTTGTGGCCTGCCCGATGACAAGGCCGTTCTCCTGAACGACCGGAACCATCTCCCCTGTCGGGCGTGGACGATCGCCTGGATTGTCGGCCGAAGGCAAAGGCATGAGCGGCGCCGGGGAAAACGGGTAGATCAGGTCAAACATAATGTCAAGCTATCGCCAAAAGGATAAGCAGCTGGGCGACGAGCACCCTCATGAACATGGACAGAGGATAGACCGTGGCGTAGTTCACTGAAGGATAATCCGTTCCGTAAGCCCCTTGTGTAAAGGCCAGTACGGCAGGGTCGGTAGTGCCGCCGGAAATCAGACCGCAGATCTGATAGAAGTTCAGTTTGCAGACATACCTTGCGACAAGGCCGATCGTGCAGACAGGGATGAATGTGATCAGAGCACCGTAGAGAATCCACCAATAACCTCCGTTCAGAATGGAACTTACGAAATTCTGTCCGGCACCGAGACCGACGGCGGCCATGAAGAAGGATATTCCCATCTCCCTGACCATCAGGTTCGCGCTCTGTGTCGTGTAGGTCGTGATCTTCCACTTCGGTCCGAAGTAGCCGAGCAGGATCGCGATGATCAGCGGGCCGCCGGCGAGACCGAGTTTGATCGGCTGAGGGATGCCGGGAATGGCGATAGGAATGGAACCGAATATGACTCCGATGGCTATTCCGAAGAAAATAGGGATAAGGTTCGGCCGGTTGAGGGAGGAAGTCTGGTTGCCGACAAGGTTGGCAACCTCTTCAATTCCCATTTCCGGTCCCACAACCCTCAGGACATCACCCATCTGAAGAATGAGGTTAGGCCTCGCCACAAGTCCCACGCCAGCTCTTATGACACGGGTGACGCTGACCCCATAGGTCGCTCTGATATTGAGATTCCGCAGCGTGATTCCGGTCAATGATGACTTGGTCACGGTGATCTTTCTGTTGACCATCTTGGTGTCCATCTGCTCCCAGTCCTGAAGATGCATCGGAACTTCCTCTCCGAAAGTGATCCTGACCGAGTCAACATTATTCTGGGAAGTGACAATCAGAAGTTTGTCTCCTTTCTGAAGGACGGTGTCCGGCCCCGGGATTGACATCAGTCCGTCCCTGAGGATTCTGGAAATCACAATCGAATTATCCAGATCCCTTGTGGCCTCTTTGATCGTAAGCCCAAAGATCGCCGGGTTCTCTACCTCGCAATGCATTCGCCTTGCCACATCCTCGCTGTTGTCGGCGTTGTCAAGCTCAGTCTTTTCCTTGTCAAGGTCAACCTTGAATATGGCCTTGAAGAACATAATCAGACCTATCACAAGAAGCACTCCCAAAGGATAGGCGACAGCGTATGCGGAGGCCAGTCCGGAGGTCGCCGAGGCGATGTCTGACGCAAGATAGTTCTCAGCGCGCATAGAATCCGCCATCGTCTGCTGTGCGGCTCCAAGTCCCGGGGTGTTGGTAACAGCTCCCGACATCACACCGACCATCGTCTTGAGGTCCTCTCCGGTGATGAAATGGATCGCCACTGTCACACCTACGGCAAGAAGCACCAGCAAAACAGCAAGCAGGTTCATCTGCATTCCTCCTTTCTTGAACGAATGGAAGAATCCAGGGCCGACCTGAAGTCCGATCGAGAACACGAACAGGATCAAGCCGAAATCCTTCATAAAGCTGAGCACCGTGGCATCCACCCTTAAGCCGAAATGACTCAGCAGGATGGCTACGAACAGAATCCACGTGGAGCCGATGGAAATGCCTTTGATCTTGAACTTGCCAAGATACAGTCCGATCGCGATCACTACCGCGAAAACCAGAATGGAATGGGCGATTCCCGCCCCAAGAAACAAATCTCGCATATCAGTCTAAAATCTATACGCTTAAAAATCTATCCGCGCGCAAAAGCACGGCTTGTCTTCAATTCTGCCTTCTATGAAATATGTCTTTTGTCCGTCAATCTCTTCGACACTTCTGAATATTCTGACAACCTCTTCAGGCTTCGTCTCCTTGATGAAGTTGATGCTGACGCTCTTCACCGGACTGCCGGCGACCTCCTTGTAGTCAATGCTGTCCATAGCCCAGACCACATAGCGGGCGTTGTTAGTGTGCCCCAGCACATCGATGTCTGAATATTCCGCCTTGTGGAAACCGACCTCCTCCGCCGGGATATTCTTTGGCATCGCGACTTTTCCGCAAGGGGTCTGGATCGCGTTGTCGGGGCACTGGGTGGTCGCAGGAACCATATTCAGAACTTCATCACTGCGGACCAACCTTCTGGTCTCGACATTCATCACTATCCACGAGGAAGTGCATAGCACCAAGGCCTTTGATTTGTCCGCGAAGTCGGTGTCCCCTTGCCTTCGGAGTTCGAAGTCACGCAGGAAGAACAGGCCGTCCTGACCTTTGTGCCAAGTGTAGAGGGTTGTCTCGTCCGTCCATTTCGGAGGATTCTGGAAGTCGATCCGCATCCTTGACAGCACCCAGGCCGTATGATGCCGCTGAAGGTCGTCATAGCCGAAATGGAGTGCCTGAGCCGCCAGATACGCCATCTCCTGGGCGTGATCCATAAACGCAGCCGGCTTCAGGCGGAACGACGCGTCCGTGTCGTAACACGGAATCGTTATGTCGGTGCTGAATCTGTTATCCGAGACATTAACCTTTTCCATATTAATAATTTATGATTTTAAGTTCCTCCGGAGTGTAGAGGATGGAATCGATGAAATCCGGAGCGATGTGGGCGAGGAGTATGAATATTACAAGCGCCAGCAAAGCCACACCTATTACGCACGCGGCCACTATCGCGGCAACCTTCCAACCACGTTTCTTCCGCAAATGCAGTTCCTCCGTCTCCTCAAGCACAGTTTCCTCCTTGTCCGGTCGAAGCGACTCTTTCTCAGCATCACCTTCGGTCACTTCGATGGTTGGTGAGCTTTGTCGAACCACAGGCTCAGCGACCGGAGCGACAGATTCAGCGACGACCACATCGGTCTCTGAGCCTGTCGAAGTGACCGCCTCCCTCGGCTCATCAATCAACTCCCGAAGCGCCGCCACACTCTGCGCCACCTCATCAGGAGTCTCCTCGTGAGTCTTGAGAGACACCGGCTCCAAACCTACCCCATAAGGATAGATGTCAAGCTCTTCGTCAGCTATGAAAAAGAATGTGTTCTCCTTAGTCGCCCTCAAACGGCCAAGCCCGGGGAATATCACGACCTTCTTTGTCTGCAACGTCGTTCTCAACCCGGAGATAAACTCCCCTAGAATCCTCTTCGAAGTCTCCAAATCCGTCCCATTCACGTTGGAGTAGAACTCCGCCAACATAGAGTCATTCCCTGATCCGCGCTGCCTGAACGACAGTTTTCGGTAAGGAGGATTGATAGTGTACCCCTTGTCAGAAAAAGTCGAAGGCATCACCTCGGAGACGAAAGTCCCCAAGCCAGGCAACGTAACCTCATCATTATCAAGGATCAGTCCCTTGACTATCTCTGAAAACAAGTCTATGTCCATTTTCCTCCTCTGAGAAATTTACACAAAGGTACACAAAAAAAACTACAAAAAAATTTGCACTAATCAATTTTTGTTGTACCTTTGCACTCCCGAAAGGAACAAACAACCGAAAAGGTTGACAAAATTCCTCAATAGCTCAGTTGGTTAGAGCACCTGACTGTTAATCAGGGGGTCGTAGGTTCAAGTCCTACTTGAGGAGCCAAAGCGGACAAATCATCAGAAATGACGGTTTGTCCGTTTTTCTTTTCCTCATAACTCACTGATTTCAAAGGATTTTTCTTGCTCCAGACAAAACCCTCCGGAAAGACGAGATTCTATATGTGGCGAGCATCTCTCCTAAGTTTTCGTGCACTAAAGCCAATGAATGTCCGGTAAAAAAGGCTTTCCACGGATAACTTGGCGGAATCGCACATTTTATCCGGCCAAACCGTAATTCCACCGGACAAACCTGGCAGAAATCTTTCAAAAGGGCCAAAAGGCGAGAATAGTTTTGTTGTTTTCAAAAAGTTTGGTAACTTTGAATCGTTGTTATGTCCTGTGCCTTCGGGCGGACAATGACCGGTCCCATAGCTCAGTTGGTTAGAGCATCTGACTCATAATCAGGGGGTCGTAGGATCATGCCCTACTGGGACCACAAAGAGGGGTGGAGCATTTTGCTCCCCCCCTCTTTGCGGTTCTACCTTACCGCCAGTCCCTTGCTGGACAGCCCCTGGGAGTATTGGGGAGCGTACTTCCCCATTCCCTTGTATCGCGTCGATCCGAGGGAGTCATTTTTTACCTTTCAGTGAATCCTTTAATTCATCAGATTCCAGCCTGTCACCTGGCTGATTTCCTGATGATCGGTTCGATCTCAGACAAGTCGCCGCGGACGATGATTGTTCCGTCCGGGGCAATCAGCAGATATGTCGGAACAAAGGTCACCCCATAAAGATCCGCGGCTGATTCTTCTGTGCCAAGGATATTCCTCCAAGTCAAGCTGTTTTCCTTGATAGTCTCCTTTGACAGGCCGACCTTCTCCCAGACCGGAACACCTACGACATCAAACCTATCTCCACCAAGTTTCTCGTACAAATCCCGGATGCGGGGAAACGCCCGGCGGCAAGGGCCGCAACTTGTTGACCAGAAATCCAGAAGAATGTATTTCCCTTTGCCGGCGTAATCGGACAACCGAACAGCGCTTCCAGCAGCGTCAACACCCTCGAAATCTTGGAACTTCATTCCGACAGAAGTGTTATAGACAGCCTCTATGGCCTTCTTCAGTTTAGCGGTTCTTGGCTCAGCCAACATATTCGCGGACAATGTGTTCGCAAGCTCGAACCGTGTTTTCGCATCCGTATTCCCGAAATTTGTCAGAAAGAACAGTGCCATATAGCCTACAGCGTTGTCACGATTGGCGGAGATAACCCTTTTATATTCATTGAGCATCAAGGTACTGTCCTTATAGTTTCTTCTGCGGAACGATATCAGCGAATCCAACCGCACGCTCAAGGAATTGACCTTGTCACTGCTGACTGCGCAACGACCATCAGGCCGTCTGTGGATTGTCAATGTACCGCCTTCCGGCACAATGGTCGCCTCAACATTGCGCCCCATACTGACATCATAGGACTTGGTGATGTCCATCGGCAGTTCCACACTGAAATGTCCGTTCACGACCGGAACACTCACGCTCTCGCCGCTCCGGTAAAAGAACGTCACTTTCTCAGGAGCCCCTTCCTTATCGAATTCACCTTTAACCACAGTCTTGTCCTGCGCCATCATTCCGACGCAGGACAACGCCAAAGCCGCCAAAATCACAAATTTTCTCATACTATCATTAATTCATCCGTGAAGACCAACGTTCCTATTGCCAATAGTTCAAGCGCCTCTCCTCATAATGGAAACAAGCAGAGGCAAGCCTATGTAAATCACTATTCTTCAAATCATTGTCCACCACAACATATTCATAAATACCTCCGTACACGCTGGTAGTAAGAAACGTAGTTGATGTCTTTCCGCGAGAGAAGAAAGCGTTCTTCCTGCAGAATCTGAAGGTGGAATATCACCACCGTGCAGACCACAACGACCAGATGCAACCAGTTAGCGAAGCACAGCAGCAGCCCGATGTAAGTCAAATCAAAGCCGACAAACGCCGGATTGCGGCTTATGCTGTAAATTCCGGAAGTGACCAATTCGGTTTTCTCTCCGGAGGCGATCCCCGCCCTCCAACTGTCCCGCATCTGAAATACCGCAGCGGTAAAAAACACAACTCCGAGCGCCGTCAAAGCCAATCCGATCCAACAGCACCAGACAGGCAGGAATGAATATCCCGACCAGGCACTCCACAGTTCAACTCCAACAATAAGCACAGAGAAAACGGACAGCATCCGTTCGACAGCCAGAGTCCCGGAAGGCTTGTCCCCACGTCCCATCTGATTCGTCCGGATCCCTTGCCTCCTCTGACTCAGCTGCTTGATCAGATAAACCCCATAAAACACCGCCATCAGCGCGAATGCCAATATTTGAAAAATTCTCATCAGAATCATCTATGAATATGTCCGCACACGCCCTGCAAAAATCATACAATCAAAAGCTCAGCATTGAAAACCACGGTAAGCCAAGCACACACAAAGCCTTATACAATTCTGTGGCCAAGCGCTCCGTCTTAAGATTGTCACGGCTACCCGGGGCATTCTTGAAGACCTGCCCGACCACCTCGCAAGTGTCGATTTCCTTACAATCAGCGCAAGTTCGGAAGCCTTTCTCACGCACGCATTTACGGATCGGACAGAGATCGCTGCAATAGAGATACTTAACACCTTCCGTCCGGCACCCCATACAGTTGATATGTTCGGCCTTGATAGGCGCGTTGTTCGCCTCCGCCCATAGCCTGGCAGTCCTTTCCCGAAGTGCGTCATCATTGTTCAACGTGGCCTTGCGGGCATCGCAATTCTCACAGTCCAGTCCGCAACACGCAATCAAATCTTTCATATTCATCTTTTTATGTTTCCGCAAAATTAGAGAATGCTATCCGAAACCAGAAACGCTCGCTATGGACAATCCGTTTTGGCAAACAGTTATATTTCAACTCTTTGCGCAAGCGCCACCTGGACAACTACAATGTCCGTCAATAATTCCTCCGGAAAGGATGCCCCCAACAGATCAAATTGCGGACAAGATCCTTATTCTTGGCGGCATTTCCCAGGAAGAACAGTAATCGCAGTTTTCCAGTGGCTTTTCATATCTTTGCAATATGAAAAAGTTAGTTGCTCTACTCGGATTGATTTCATTAGGTCTCGGAATTGTCGGGATTTTTGTACCGGTTCTTCCTACCACACCGTTTCTGCTACTGGCATCCTGCCTATTCCTGAAAAGTTCTGACAGGCTGTACAATTGGCTGATGAACCACCCTCAATTGGGACCGTACATCAAGGACTTTATGCTCTATAAAGCCATCCCTCTGAAAGCGAAAATCATCTCAATCTCAACGCTATGGGCCAGCCTTATCTGCTGCGCCGTCTTCGTTGCCAAACACTGGGCTCTCAGAGTAATGTTCATCCTCATTGCAATCGGAGTATCCATTCATATTCTTTCATTCAAGACAAAATGACCTCACACTCTGAAGGCGAGGTGACTTCAAACTCAAACCGTCTTACGCTATGAGTCCCAAAGAGGACAAGATGGATCTGCCGCAAGGTATAAGAGATTGGGAACATTCCGACAGTGGATGGAGTAGACAACATTCTATGACTTAAGTGTTGTTCAAGACCAGCAAAAGAAAGGGCTTGATGACAGTTTATAGCGAAAACGTCATTCGACCTCTCAAATGTCAGTCCGTTTCAGACCGCCATCGAACCGGAAACCGCAACTATGGCTCAACGTCCCGTCACAAAGATGAAGAGAATTTCTCTGCCCCCAGCTCATTGCGACTTCGGGCTCTGTACAATCACAACTAAAAAACAGATTCACAAACAAAAGAAACCTTGTTCGCAAATCTGTTTCCGATTCTCAAAAACACTTAACATTCAATCCCTTACCATAGAGAAAGAGGAGCCGCCTATGCGTATGCTCTTCATCTCGGCACCCTCCTCCGCCACGGCCGTCTATCAGGTCCTCGGCGACAACGGCGGCACCGGCCTGATGTTCGAGACAGAGGGCGACACCCTACCCTGACCAACACATTCGGCTCCGACTACGGTAACTACTCTGACGGCTTCCGCAAGGCTTTCCATCAGTGGTTAATTAACAATAGCCGTATTGATTACATAGCAGAGATGCAAAAATCTTTCCTGTGTTCAAGGATGGTGACTATCTTTTATGGGCTGATTTTGAGGAAGCACTTGGCGAATGTGATATTGAAACGGTTGCTCAATGGAGTCTTGAAGATTTATACATAACTGAAAACTCCATCAGTAATTATGTGCTCGGTAGTCCTGAGTTGATAGATACACTAATTAGCGAGATCGTGTTGAATGGTTTTGCAGAGTGGGCGAAGTCAATAGAGATATCACGTCATAAAACCATATCGTTGAATCCAAACTCAATTTTTCTAACATTCAATTATACTGACACTTTAGAGGAACTTTATGCCGTTCCGAAAAACCACACACTACATATATATGGCAGGGCAAGTATAGGGGAATCTATTATTGTGGGACATCAGCACTTGCTAGAGTCATCAGATTATCTTGAGAAAGGAGTTGATTTTAGAAATAACGATAATATAATCAATAATATGTGTGATTATAATAGCCTGTATAAGCCAGTGGAAAAGATAATAGAACAGCATAGCCCTTTCTTCGAAGTTTTAGACCGAATCAAGAACGTCATTGTCCTTGGACATTCCTGCAGCTATATTGATGAACCCTATTTTTTGCAAATACGAAAAAGCGTTGATAAAGATGCTATATGGACATTTTCTTATCACAATAAAAGAAGATATACAACGAATAATCTTGTTATGCCACCATCTTAATATCAAGCGGATAAAAGATATCTTAAACACATACAGAATGTGACTATGACTGATTAATTGTCAAAAATAAACAATTTTGACTACCTTTGCTATGATAAAAGGAACAGAACATTATGCAGTTGTTTCCAGAGAAAATACACCAGATAAGAGAAGAAAGAAACCTCTACCAGAAAGATCTGGCCGAGGCCTTGTCCATCGATACTCCGGCATACT